>JAGQSE010000718.1 GCA_020439725.1 Acidobacteriota bacterium | reverse complement strand
GTTGGTGGGGATGATGTTGGCCTGGACGCGGTGGAGGCCGAGGCCTAGCGGCTGCGGTGCGAAGGCCAGGTCGAGGAGCGCGGTGACCCCGAGAGTCGCGATGCCGCGACGGATCTGGTCGACCGCCACGCGCCATCCGGCGTAGGCGTTCTGGAACGGTCCCCGGGCAATCTGGCTGAGCGTGAAGATCCCCGCCAGCCGCCCGTCGGGCAGCACCGCCACCATCCGCGCCTCCGTCCCCGCCCCCCATCCCGCCTCCGCGTGCTCGAGCTCGCGCTCGAAGAGCCGCTCGAAGGAGAGCCCCGGCGTCCGGGCCGGCATCCACGGCTCGAAGTGCTCGCGGCTCAGTGTGTGGATGCGGACGTACTCATCGCGATCGATGCTGCGCAGACGGCGCAGATCGAAGAGCGGCGTTTGGATGCGGTCGATCATGGCGGAGGGGAGCTACTGCCAGCCAGTGTATCGCTGGTGTCACACCGGCGTCTGCAACCGCGCCAACCCGGCCTCAGCAATGACTGTCAAAAGGGGACCAAAGGGGCACTGAACTGGCGCCAACCACCTGGCAATTCGCTGGCTACCATCGGTTTGCAGCGATCGGGCCGAACTTCGCCGGGACCAGAGGGAAATCAAGGAATGTGCGCAAGAGGTGCCAGCCACCTGGCAAGTGGTCAAAGGGATACTCGTACGCATCGCCGCTCTGGCCGCCGCCGGCGCGGTGCTATGCTCACGCTGTAGAGGAAAAGACTTCATGCGCGAGCTAGACCGCATCACCCTGAACCCTGATGTCATGGGCGGCAAGCCCTGCATCCGAGGCTTGCGCGTTACTGTCGGCACCATTCTCGGCCTCCTCGCTGCCGGCCACTCCCACCAGGAGATCTTAGACACCTACCCCTACCTCGAACCCGAGGACATTCGGGCTGCGCTGACCTACGCCACTTGGCGAGTGGAAGAGAGAGAAGTCACGCTGAGCGCGCGGTGACGAACAGTCCACTCAAACTCGTCCTCGACCTGAACCTCTCCCCGCATTGGGTCGATCTACTCGTCGAGCACGGTCACCAGGCCGTCCACTGGACGAGCGTCGGCGACCCTAAAGCTTCTGACCCCGTTCTTCTCGAATGGGCACGAGGACATGGCTACATCGTCTTCACCCATGATCTCGACTTCTCGCGGCTCCTCGCTCTGAGCCACGCGGCGGGCCCGAGTGTTTTACAGGTCCGAACCCAGGATGTTCTACCCTCCGCAATCGGGACTTTGGTGCTCGAAACCCTCCGGCAGCACGCGGAGGTGTTGGCGGCTGGAGCGATCGTGGTGCTCGACGCCGAGGACTCCAGAGCGCGCATTCTGCCGATCTAACGCGCGCGACCTCGGGAGCCGTGGTCGATCCGCAGCGTGTCTTGTCTGTCGCTACGCGTAGGCGAGCCCCTCGGCCCCTCACATCTCGCTGTTTGCGGCGCAGCATCCGGAGGCGGGGCTGTGCCGGGACCAGAAGCTATGATCAGAAGGTCCGTTCTTCAGAAAGTACGGCAAGCCATTGAGGGCTTGCTCGGTGCCTGGCTAAGCGCGGCAGCGGAGGTTGGATGATCGACTTGGAGTCCCTGCTCGGTGAGTGGCAGGCCGCCGAGCCCCGGCGAGCCCTTGGAGGTCTCTATGCCCTCGCCGGCTTCAACTACCAAGCTCGAGTGGTGCTCGCCGATCTGGTCGAACGCTTGGTCCAGGGCGGTGACGGTCTGGCAGCCGCGAACGAGGTCTTCTCCGAAGCCCTCTCGGACCTCCTCCGGATCGAGAGCGACGGTCTCGTCTGCGTCCAGATCAAGCGAACGCTGACGAAGGAAACCCTCAAAAAGGCCGGCGAAGAGATCGAGGCGATCCAGGCCTTCCTCGGGGAACATGCACCGGAGCTGACGCGCACGGTCCGCTTCGAGGTCGTTGCGAGCCAAGGCCCCGCCCAGGACTGGGCCGAGGTGGCCGACCAGCCGGACAGCTCGAGCGTCCTCAGAATGCTCTACGGTGAGGGCCGTCTGCAGGGACCTCGGCTCGATCCGGATCCCTGGTGGCGCCTGATCTCCTTGACGTGGGGCATTCTCGACGACCCTTTCGCCTTCGCCCGCTTCGCACTGGATCAGATTCTCGCCCAGGGCCGGCAGCCCGGAGACCCGGCGAGAGTCCGCGACTCCATCGCCGAGGAGTTCACCCGACGCCGAACCACGCCTGCACTATTGGGTCGGATCTATCGCCCGGAGGACTTCGATCCGCCTGCCGCTCCACCCTCCCGGCTAGCCATCGGACGGTTGGTGACACCCGAGCGGCTGCGAGAGGGGCAATACTGGCGCCGCGAAAGGGATGTAGCGACTCTGCTGCACGCCGTCGAGCAGCACCGTCTCACCCAGATCGCAGGACACCAAGAGCAAGTCACGGTGGTCTGGCTCCAGGGACGGTCGGGATCCGGGAAGAGCGTTCTCCTGGTCCAGCTCCTCGAGCAACTGGTGCGGACGGGACGCCGCACCATCTGGCTGGGAAGCGACGTCGCGCGCCTCGAGGAGCTGCTTCGGCAGGTCGCTGCCGAACCCGCCGACCGGGCTCCCGAGCTCGTCCTCGTCGACGACCTCTACGATCCCGAGGCCCGGGACGAATTGGATCTCTTGAAGCTTGGCAGGTTCCTCGAGACCCAAAGTGGGCGGACCTGGCCCCTGATCGTGACCTGCGGCCCGCCGGAGTTCGCCACCAGCTTCCTCGCCGACAGCAGGCACCGGGGATTCACGATCGAGTTCCTCGAGATGCCCACGGCCAACGCCGCGGACGCTCGCGATCTTGCGACCTGGTATTGGGAGCGCTACGGACGCTCCGCTCCGGAGGGCCCCGCCTTCGACCAAGCCAAGCACGGCAAGGGCCTGATGGTCTCGATGGCCGTCGAGCTCGAGTACGGCGACCTCAAGCAGTTTGCCGCACGCTTCGCGGATCGCCTCGCGGCCAACGATCTGTCGGAGGCGATGCGCCTGCCCTTGGCGCTGGGCCGCCTCTATATCTGGTCGCCGGAGACGTGGTTCGACGAAGACGTCCGCGAGCGGCTGGAGAACCTCGCGATCAGCGGGGATCTCTCGCTGGAAGCCGCCGCCGTCGGCCGCCGATACGTTCGACTGACGCATCCCCATCTGGCGGCAGCGATCTACGATGCCATCCGGATCGGCGCCACTCCGCTCGCGCGCGCCAACGACCTGGCTGCCGCGTTCGAGCGCGCCGTAGAAAGCCGCGACGGACACTTCCTGAGACGCTTGCTGTGGTCGTTTTGTCCTCCTGCAGGCTCGTTGGTAGCCAGCCGGCTCGAAGACGTCAATCTCGAGCGGCTGATCCTCCGCTGTGCCGAAGCGTGGCACTCGGTCAGCGATCAGTCGGTCTATCTGAGGACCGCGGACGAATCGGCGGACCTGGCCGTCAGCTGGGCCTGCCTCGATGCGCGCATCACCGGCCTCGGCAAGGTGCTCGGCATCGCCCGTCCCGTCGAGGAGGCTTTGCAGCGGCTCACAGAAGCTCAGAGCTTCTGGCCGGCGCTCTGGTCCCGCTTGGCAGATGAGTACCCTGGCGATGCGCGGGTCGAAAGGTGGGCCCGGGAGGCCGTAGCCCACCCCCAGCGCCAGCGACATCCGCAGTGGTCGAGGGTCTGGGAACGCTGCGCTCCCCCGTCGGATACCTCTGCGCCATGGCTGAGCGCCGGTCAAACTTGGATCGAGCGCTCGGTGGACCCGCCCGATTGGCACTTCGTATGGCGCAGATTGTTGGCGGAGGAATCCGCCAAGGCCTGGGCCATCGACGCCGGGTTGGCCCGCCTTCGCGAATCCCCGGACCGGCCCGAGTGGGCCTTCGTAACTCAGGACCTCCTGGGAGTCTTCGAGAAGCGAAACGACCTGCTCGCCGTCCAGGGGCTTGTACGCCAGTCCGGAGGATGGCTCGACGGGCGCGAAGACCGACCCGACTGGACCTACGTCTGGCAAATCCTCGTCGAACAAAGAAACAGCCTACCCGACGACATCCGCCTCACCAACCTACTGCGACGCGGATGGAGCTGGCTCGACGGGCGCGAAGATCGACCCGAGTGGGCCTTCGTCTGGCGACTCCTCGTCGAACAAAGAAACAGCCTACCCGACGACATCCGCCTCACCAACCTACTGCGACGCGGATGGAGCTGGCTCGACGGGCGCGAAGATCGACCCGAATGGAC
>JAGQSE010000717.1 GCA_020439725.1 Acidobacteriota bacterium | reverse complement strand
TTCGCCGGCGGCTTGACCGACGTCCAGGTGGACCTGGTGGTCACCGACACCCAGACCGGGCTTTCGAAGCCGTACCACAACGACCTCCGGACCCCCTTCCAGCCCATCCAGGACACGAACGCCTTCGCGACCTGTCCGTGACCTCGGGCCGGCGCCCGTGAGCTTCGAGAGCGGCCGCGCCCGTCCGGGCCGGCCGCTCTCGTCCGTTGGGGGGACCCTCAGGGCGCCGCGTAGAGCTGTAGCTCGGTGCCGACGCGATCGGCGATCTCGAGGCAGGCCTCGAGGTTCGGGTGGCGGACGATGAGGTAGCCGTCGGAGATCAGGGTCTGCTTCCAGTTGCGGCGGGGCGCGCCGATGGGCAGCAGGTCGATACACACGACGTGGGGCGCGATGCGCGCCAGCAGGCGTTCGAGACCCTCGATCCGCTGGATCCGGCCGTCGCCTTGGGCGCGCTTGAAGATCACCGCCGCGTTGTACTTGCGCTCGACGGGCTCGCTCAGGCGACCGTGGACCACCGCCTCGGCCCAGCCGCGATAGACGTCGGTGTCGCAGGTGTAGTTCATGATGTCCACCGAGCGCGCACCCGGCGGGCGGGCGCCGATCTCGCCGAAGACGGCCTCGCCGTCCTCCTTGAGGAACCACTCCATGTGGGTAAAGCCGGTGCGGAAGCCCAGGGCCTCGAGCACCGCCTCGCCGAGGCGATGGCCCGGCGCCAGCTCGGGCCGCCAGATGTCTTTGAGATTGACCGTCTGCGGGCTGATCCACTGCACCGAGCGGCCGATCAGCGGGTTCGGCCGGTACCAGGCCATGTTGCGGAACAGGATGCGGCCACCGGCGCAGATGGTGTCGAAGGTGTGCTCGCGGGCGTCGATGAACTCCTCGACGCTGACCTCGGGGACGTGGCGGATGAGACCGAGCACCCGCTCGAGGTCGTCGGGGCCGTCGACGCGGTACGTGTCGGCGCTGCCGGCGCCGGCGATGGGCTTGATGATCAGGGGGAATCCGATGCGCTCGGCGGCGGCGCGGCATTGGGCCTCGGTGGTGGCGCTGGTGTGGTGCGGCGTGCGGATCCCCGCGGCGTCGAGGGCCTGCTTCATCTTCTCTTTGTCGCGGAACAGCGTGGTCTGCGCCACGCTCATCCCCGGCAGCCCCATGGCCTCGCGCAGCCCGGCGCACAGCAGCATCCCGGGCTCCCAAAGGCACTCGATACGGTCGATACCGCCGATGGGCTCGACCCACCGCCGGATGGCCTCGAGGAGCGCGGGACCGTCCCACAGGTTGGGCACCCGCAGGTAGGCGTCCAGGTGGTCCCGGGCGACCTCGGGAAGGATGCCTTCGGGCTGGTCGCCGACACCGAGCACGGTGGCGCCGGTCTGCTTGAGACCACGGGTGAAATGGGGCATCTCGGCGGGGAAGCCGGGGGAGAAGAAGAGCACCTTCATGGTCGGTCTCCGGGTAGGGGCAGGACGGGTTCCGCGGGTTCGGGTCCGGTTCGAGATCTTGACGGCGGCGCGGCGGGGGTCATCCCAGACGGACGCGTACCAGGCTGACCAGGCGGATCAGCGCCTCCGCCACCGCCTCGGTGCGCTCGTGGCGGAGAATGACGTAGCCCTCGCCCTCGTAGCT
>JAGQSE010000716.1:4844-7833 GCA_020439725.1 Acidobacteriota bacterium | reverse complement strand
CGGCGCTTCGTCGGCCGCCACCGCCTCGGGGTCACCGCCGCGGCGGCGATCTTCTTGCTGACCCTCGCCTTCGCCGCCGCGATGGCCGTGGCGGCCTACCGCCTCGACGTCCAGAGCAGCCGTCTCGAGACCGAGGCGCGGACCGCCCGCGAGGTGGTTCGTTTCCTGGGCGGTCTGTTCGAAGGGGCGGAGCCCGCGGTGCACCGGGGCCAGGAGCTCACCGCCCGCGAGCTCCTCGACCGCGGTGCCGCGATCTGGGAGAGCTCCGGCGGACAGCCGCCGGGGACCCGCGCGGCGCTGGCCGCCGCCATCGGCAAGGCCTACCTCGAGCTCTCGCTGCTTCCCGAGGCCCGCCGGTACCTCGAACCCTCGCTGGTGCTCCGGCAGGAGGTCGGGGAGGCCTCGTCTCTTGCCGAGAGCCACCGCCTGCTGGCGCGCCTCGAGTGGGCCGAATCGAGATACGAGCAGGCCGCCGACTACGCGGCGGCGGCCACGGCTCTTCTCGAACCTCGCCGGGAGCCCCTGGCCAAAGCCGAGAGCCTCGCCCTCGAGGGACGCTCCTTGGCGAGCCTGGGCCGTCTCGACGAAGCGCAGGAAGTCTTGCAGCGGTCGCTGGCGCTGCTGGGTCCTGATCCGAAGAGTCACCCGGCCCTCGCGGGAGTCATCGTCCGCGAGCTGGCGTCCTTGACCCTCTACCGCGGCCAGCCCGAGCGAGCCGGTGAGCAGATCCGCCAGGCTATCGAGCTCCTCGAGGCGGCCCACGGGCGGCTCCACCCCGAGGTCTTCGAGGCCCGCCGGCTGCTCGCGGCCACCCTCGACGACGCGTCGGCGGCGGGAGACGCTCGCCCCGGGGTCCGCGTGCTCGAGGAGCTCCTCGAGGACCAACGGGCCTTCTTCGGCGGCGACCACGAACAGATCGTCTGGACCCTGACGGACCTGGGGAGCGAGCACATCGGTGCCGCCCGGTATCCCGAAGCCGTCGGCTACTACCGGCAGGCGAAGGTGATGCAGGAGGCTCTCTTCGACCAGGATCACATGGTGCTGGCGGTCATCGAGTCGGGGCTGGGACAGGCGATGTGGCGCCAGGGCGAGCACGAGGAGAGCCTGCCGGCTTTTCGGCGAGCCCTCGAGATCTCCCGCCAGCACGTCGATCCGGGCTCCTACGACCTGGCCTTCCCGACTCTCTATCTCGGCGAGGCCCTCGCCGGCACGGGTCGCTGCGAGGAGGCGCTGCCCCTCCTGCGGGAGGCCCACGCATCCCTCGAGAAGGCGTTGTCGTCGTCGGTCTTCGGCACCTTCTCCGCCCGCTGGGAGATCGCCCGTTGCGAGGGACAGCTCGGCGAGGCCGCCGACGCCGAGGCCCGGATGCGGAGCATCCTCGCCGAGGTCGAAGCGGCCGGCTACGAGAAGAAGGCCGAGTACCGCCTCCGATTAGCGGAGTGGCGGGCCATCCTCGAAGACCTCGACGCACAGCGACCCCGCCCACCCGAGGCCCCGGCCGCGAGCGCAGCCGGGTCCGGTCGGTGAGCGGGGTCGGGGTGGAGGTCAACGGCGACTGTTCGTCGCTACGAGCAGGGAGGACGCGGGTTGCTCCCATCGCATTCGGTGACGGGCGGCGTAGTCTCGCACGAGCCACCTGCGACAACTCCGTAGCACCGGAAGCTAGTCTCTCGATCCCCAATGATAGGAAAAAGGTCGAAGGGTGAATTCCCATCGTCCCGCGGATCGTACTGGACTATTGGAAGAATCTTGCCCGCCTCATTCTGGACATATAGCTCCACAGCAGGAAACCCATCCATAGCTACGGTTCCAGACAAGGCATCCCCATCGACGGAAACAGTAATGCTTGCCTCGACATTGATAGCCGGGGCGCCCGGCGCCAGTGGATTGACGGAGTCTATCGAGAGCCCTATCCGCGCACGACCTTCGGGGCCCCGATTGAGGCTCGCTTCCAGTCCGTCAACTGGCGCTGTCTTCGTGCAGCGAACTCCACAGATCGGGCTCCATACCGTCTTTCCGACTCCTCTGCTGAGCCCTTGAAAAGAACGATTGGGGCTCGACGGATCGGATTCGATGCGCATGATCATCTTACTCTTGAACCTATCCGAGTTGGGATCGAAGCCCCGATCATTGCCGTTGTAACCCCCGATAACACTTCTATCAGGGATAAAAGTCATAAGGATGAACGTAAGCTCCTCAAGCCCATCAGGATCAACCTTGCTCAAGGGATTGTTACTAACATAGGAGAATCGGTTCCAGCTCTGAGGGAACCCTACGCTCCCCTGGACCGAGTCCACCGACAGGAAGCGCCGGAGGAGCGGCGAGTAGTAGCGGGCGTGCATGTAGTCGAGGTCGTCGTTGCGGTCGACGACGCTGGGGTCGGGGTCTACGAAGTTGCGGTCGCGTTCGTGACCGGTGAACTGCATCGGCTCGTTGTCCTGGTACGGATCGGTGAGCTCCCAGCCGAAGGGCAGGTACTCGTGGTAGGAGACCACCTCACCGGGGATGGCACGGTTGGTGATCAACCGCGGGCTCCCGAGGTGGTCGTTGTGGAAGAAGCGGATCGTCTCGTTGGCCCCGCCACGATCCTCGATCGACGCCAGGAGCCCGGCGCTGCCACGCACGAAATCCTTGGTGAAGCGCCACCCGGAGGACCCCTTCTCCACCTGCCGCAAAAGCTCGCCGCCGGTACCGCGGAGCGACCAGCGCTCCACCCGGCCGTCGTCGCCCAGGTAGTCGAGGACCGCTACACGCTCACCGCCGGCGTCATAGAGATAGCTGTTGTTGACCCCGGTACCCCGGAGGGTGGTCACCGTACCGAGGGGGTCGTAGGTGAAGATGGAGCCGCCGAACTCGAGCAGGTTCCCTTGAGGATCGTAGGCGTGCCCCAGCAACCGGTTGGTGAAGGCATCGACCTGGAGGGTGACCGGGGACGGCCCACCGGTCACCGACAGCAAGTTGCCATGGCGGTCGTAGCCATAGCCCACCG
>JAGQSE010000716.1:0-4787 GCA_020439725.1 Acidobacteriota bacterium | reverse complement strand
CGGCTGACCCCGTCGTAGACATATTCGTCCGTCCCCACCTGGAAGAGGTTGCCCGCCAGGTCGTACTCGATGAGACCCGAATCCCAATCACCGCTGTGACCGCCGGCGGTGCCGACGGCGCCGCTGGTCCGGATCCGGACTGGCCGGGCCATCTCCTCCGCCCCCAGGTCCTGGGTCCAGCTCACCCCGTTCGGGAAGCTCATCGACGAGATCAGGCCGTTGGGGTGGTACTGGATCGGGAAGACCACCCCCAGGTTCTGCCACTGGCCCCCGGCCCACCGCTCGGCGAACACTCCCGACAGCAGGTTCTTGTCATAGCTGAAGCTCACCTGCCGCGCCGGCGCCACGCCGGCGCACTCCGCACCGGCGAAGCACTCGGGATAGTCGACGGCGGTGAGGTTGCCCCGCGGGTCGTAGCGGTAGCTGGTGACGAAGGAAGCTCCCGTGGTGCTGCGGAGCCGCGCCTCGGTGACCCGGCCGGTGAGGGCGTCATAGCCGAAGACCTGGGTGATGACGACGTCGCGTTCCGGCCCCCCGATCATCAGTGGATCGGCGGGGATCCAGTTGTGCCGTTTGCTGCTCAGCAGGCGGCCGGTCCCCGGCTGCCACGTGGACTCCGAGAGCGGCCGGTCCGCCAGGTCGTCCCGGGTCCGCACCGGACGCCCGATGCGGTCGTATCCGAAGCTCAGCCGCTCGACGGTGGTGCCGCCGTTGCGATGCTCGCGGATCCCGGGTAGCCCGAGGGCGTTGAAGTCCCGGAAGCTCACGCGCCCGGCGACCTCCGGGTTCTCTTCCCAGAGCACGAAGCCGGCGCCGTCGCGGATGAATCGCCGCGCCCGGTTGCCGGGGTTGACCACCATCGTCAACCCGCCGTCGGCCCCGTAGTGGTAGTCGGTCCGTTCGAGCGCCGTCAGGCTGCCGCCCGAGGCCTCCTCCACCCGCACGACCCGACCGAAGGGATCGTAGACCTCGACCCGCGAGGTGTTCGCGGTCCCCGAGGGGTTCGTGGCGCCTTGCTGGTCGTGGACCCAGAACCGCTCGGTCTTGCGGCGGACCCCCAACCAATCGACACCGAGCTGTCGTCTCTGGCCCAGCGGATCGTCGTCCGGCTGGGTGATCTTGAAGGGTCGCCCCAGGCCGTCGTAGTCGGTGCGGGTGTTGCCCGGAGGCCCTCCGGCCTGGCCCTCGCGGAAGGTCGTCGATTCTTGGAGCAGCGGTCCCCCGGCGAAGTAGGTCAGCTGGCGTTTCGCCCGCCCGCTGCCCGGCAGGGCGCGCAGCTCCTCCACCAGACGGCCGAAGCCGTCGACCACCTTCTTCTCTTCGGTGCCGTCCGGGGTGCTCACGTCCCCCTGTTTGATCACCACGTTGGCCGGGGAGGTCGGATTGAGCCCTCCATAGCGGATATATTGGAAAATCGTCGGATCGCTCACCCCCGGGAGGTTCAGACGCGTCATCCGACCTCGGTGGTCGTAGTCCGCCGTGGTCACCAGCCCCGCGGCGCTGACGCTGCGGGTGATCAGCCCGGTGCGCGGCTCGATGCCGGTGCGGTTCAGAGTGCGCAGCACGTCCTGTCCACCGGCGCAGGGGTCCTCTACCCAGGTGGTCTGACGGATCCCGTCGAGATAGGTGTGGCGCCGCTCGAACGCCGGCGCCGCGCCACCGAAGGAGCAGGCGTCGGCGGTCGAGGTGGGCAGGCCGGCGTCATCGCCGCCGAAGAGGCGTTCGCCGACGAGGTCGCCGGTCGCCGGGTCATAGTCGAAGACGGCGAGGACGTCCGAGGAGCTCTGCGCCGGATCCGCCACCGGCTGATCCGGCGCGTTTCCCGCCGCGCCCATCACGGTGACCTGGCGGCGTGTGCGCGTCCCCACTAAAGCTCCCGTCGTCTCGTCGAAGCAGGCGTCGGTGCGCAGACGCTCGATGAAGTTGCCCGTTGCACCGTTGTTGCTGTTGCGGTCGACCCCCACCGTCTCCTGGACCGAAGTGCCCAAGTGGAGGTTGAGCAGCCAGGGATCCTCGGGGTGTGGGATCTCGAGGGGTGGGCTGCCCAGGTCCACGTTTCCCGCCCGCGGATTGAAGTCGGTGGTCTCGACCCGCGTCGGCCAGGTGGCCGGAGTGGTTTCGTTGAAGGTGGTGCCCGAACGGTTCCAGTTGCCCGCCGTGACCCGGGTGCGGAAGTGTCCGAGACCGTCCCACTCTCGATGCGAGGTGTGGACCTTGCTCTGGGCGACGCCGTTGGTGAAGGTCACCGTGCGCTGGGCCACGACACGGCGGTTCTCGTCGAAGAAGATCGGCGTCGGTGTGTCCCGGCCCCACGGATCCTGGCTGTAGCGCAGGTACTCCGCCTGCATCTTGGTGCAACCCAGACCGCCCAGATCGTCCCGCTCGCCGCTGAAGTCGCTGGGATCGAGCCCGTTCGGGCCGGGCTCGCACTGCCAGGTCTCCCGGGACAGGAAGAGCTTCCCTTCGCCTGGGAAGAGGGGGTTCTCGGCACCGCCCTCGGCCGGCGACAAGGCCTTGGTGAAGGGCAGGCCGGCCTCCTCGACGCTCCAATCCTCGCCGCTCGCGGTCGAAGCCTGTCCCGCCAGGTGTTGAGCGTAGTAGTACACCGTCGCCACCCAGCCCTCGCCGGTGCCCTTGCTCCAGGGCGAGAAGACGAAGGTGCGGCTGTCCTGGTAGTTGCGCAACAGGCATCCCGACGTCGGGCCCGCGTCGGTGAGCTCCTGCTGGTAGAACCACTCCCCCGTCGGGTTCGCGAAGGGGTCTCCCGCCGGGTCCCTCACCGGGTCCCAGGTGGTCTTGCGCAGCACGCCGACGTTGGTCGTGGTGGGCGCCGCGCGAAAGCCGCAGGTGCCGGGGGTGAAGGGACCACAGCCGCCGCCCAGCCGAGCCTCGTTGGGGTACCGGTAGTCCTGGTACTCGTAGCCCTGCTCCCCGCCCGTGGGCAGCCGCATCCAGCCTAGCTTCCCGGATACCCGAGCCAGGGTCTGCGGATGGGTCAGGCCGTCCGGATAGCCGGCGTAGTAGGCGAAGTCGTAGGACTCGCGATCGGGCACCGGAGTGCCCGCCCCGGGGCCCGGGAGGACCAGACGGGTCAGCAGCGGGACGTCGTCGGCGGGACCGTCCCAGGGTGGAAAGTCGGCCTGGTGCCCCAGGGGCCGGCCGACGGTCGCGAGGTCGTACTCGAAGAGGTACTCGAGGGCGTCGGCGCTGTCGCCGTTGCCGTCGAAACCCGCCAGCGTCACCCGGGTGACGACGCGAGGATAGTGCGGACCGGCGTCGGCCGGAGCCTCCGAAAACTCGACGCGGTGGACCCGACCGTGCTCGTCATGGATTTCCCACAGCCGCTCGCCGTCGGGGTAGGTGATCGAAACTCCGCCGACAGTCGAGAAGCGATCGAAGAAGCGCACCAGCCGCCACCGGCCATGGTTCTGGTCCGCCGCCGGATCGAAGTTGTCGAAGACATAGGTCATGCCGTCGGGGGTCTCCACCGACGCCGTCACCGAGCTCGTCTTGTGGAAGCGCAGGAACGTCCCATCGGAGGAGTAGGCCACCCCGTTGCCGATGGGAGCGCCGCCGTTGCCGTTCGGGTGAATCGTCGAGACGCCGAGGTAGTGCTTGCTACCGTCGGGGGCGACGAACAGCCACTGGTCGCTCTTGTTGGGGTTACGGGTGAAGAGATCGCGGAACGGCGGCTCGACGAGATCGAAAAGCGGCGGATAGAGCTCCCCCAGGGTGAGCTTCCACCCCATGCCGGCATTGGCGTCGAGCATGGGCAGACCGACTCCATACACGTTCATGCAGTCGTCGGGGGCCTGAGGGTCGTAGTGGTAGACCTGGTCGAAGTCCCAGTGGGTGGCGTTGTAGGTCAGCGTCAGACCGTAGGAGAAGCCGTCGCGGATCGTGTAGCGAGGCCCCAACGGCAGGGTGACCATCAGGTTGCCGTTGAAGGTGTTGATGTCGTCGACCACTCCCGGCACGTAGTGCTTGGTCGGATCGAAACCCCGACCCAGCGTCTGGCCCTCGAGGATCCACTGGTTGGGCTCCACCGCCCCGGCGGCGAAAGCGCTGCCGGTGACCAGGAGGACGAAAAGGAGACTTCGAAGCATCCGTATCGTTCGGTTGTCTTGCATCATGGGTCCACACTCCTGGTTCACTGCTCTGGAGCAGGGATGACGGTGAGGGTGTAGGTGCCGATCTGTCCGCTGGCATCGCGCACCGACAGGGTCACCGGATAGCTGCCTTGGGTCGTCGGGAAGGTGTATTCCCGGATCTTGCCGATGGGCCGGGTCAAGTCGCCGAAATCCCACTGGTACTCGGTGATCTCCACGTCGTCGACCGAGGGCGATGCGTCGAAGATGCACGCCGGTGCGGCCGGGCAGGCGTAGGTGAAGCGGGCGATGGGGCTGGCCCCCGGCCGTGCGGGGTCCGCCGAGAAGCCCAGCACGAGCTGCGCGCTACGCCCCGCGACGTCGGTAACGGTCAATGTCACCTCGTAGTCACCGGCGCCGGGAAGATCGGTGACCACCGCCTCGCCCTCGAGCTCGGAGCTTCCGGCGGCGGAGACCACCTGCCAGAGAAAGCCGAGGATCCCCAGGTCGTCGCTCGACGCCCCGGCATCGAAGCGGCAGTGCAGTCCGTCGCAGAAGACCTCGGCGACCGCCACCGGCGGCTCGTTGGCGACCACGTCCACCTGCACGGTGGCTGACGCCTCGTTGCCGTCGGCATCGGCCACCGTGTAGCCGAAGCTCACGGGTCCCGACCCGGCGGCGTCAGGGGTGAAGAGGATC
>JAGQSE010000715.1:1728-2933 GCA_020439725.1 Acidobacteriota bacterium | reverse complement strand
AGCACCATGATCGTGATGATGATGGCCAGCACGCCATCGCTGAACGCTTCGAGCCGGTTCTTCCCCATGAGCGTCTCCCGTCGTTTCGGGGAAGAGTACCCGACACTCGGGAACCTTGTCTCCCGTGACCAGGTCACCCGCGGTGGCCGCGAAAGCGTCGATTCCTCTGCCAGAATGGGCGCCCACACCAACCGATGGACCCGGAGCGCAACCGGGGGCTTGCCCCGACGAGAGGACCCGACCATGAGCGAGACGACCCCCGAACGACGCTGGCATCGCGTGGCGGACCTGGACGAGCTGCCCGAGGGGCGTGTGAAGACGGTGGGGGTGGGGCACCTGACGCTGGCGCTGACCCACTTCGAGGGCCACTATGGGGCGCTCGACAACGCGTGTCCGCACCAGGGTGGGCCGCTGGGGGAAGGGTCGATCGAGGGCGGCTATCTGCGCTGTCCGTGGCATGGCTGGGACTTCTGCCCGCTGACCGGCAAACCGCCGGGAGGCTACGACGACGGGGTGGCGACCTATCCGACCGAGGTGCGCGAGGACGGCGTCTACGTCCAGGTACCCGACGAGGCGCCGCGCGAGCGGACGGTGAGCGACGTGATGGTCGAGACGATGGTCGCCTGGGGCGTGAGCCACGTCTTCGGCATGGTCGGTCACTCGAACCTGGGGCTTGCCGACGCGCTCCGGGTCCAGGAAGAGCAGGGCAAGCTGACCTATATCGGTATCCGCCACGAGGGCGCGGCTTCGTTCGCCGCCTCGGCCTTCGCCAAGCTCACCGGGCGGCCGGCGGCATGCCTGGCCATCGCCGGGCCGGGGGCGACCAACCTCCTGACCGGTCTCTGGGACGCCAAGGTCGACCGCGCGCCGGTGCTGGCGCTGACCGGGCAGGTGGACACGCAGGTGCTCGGGCCCGGCGCCTTCCAGGAGCTCGACCTGGCCTCGGCCTTCAAACCCGTCGCCGGTTGGAGCCAGACGGTGCTGTCCTCGAGCAAACATGCCGAGCTGGTCAACCTGGCCTTGAAGCACGCCATCCAGCAACGCGAGGTGGCGCACCTGATCTTTCCCAACGAGGTCCAGCAGCTGCCGGCGGGCAAGGCCAAGCCCTCGGGACCGGAGGGGCGGCTGGCGGTGCGCAAGATTCGGCCACCGGAGGAGAGCTTCGAGGCCGCGCTCCGGCGCCTCGAGACCGCCAAGCGGCCGGT
>JAGQSE010000715.1:0-1684 GCA_020439725.1 Acidobacteriota bacterium | reverse complement strand
AGCTCGGCGCTCCGGTGGTCACCACCTTCAAGGGCAAGGGGCAGATCTCGGATCATGACGAGCTCGGCTGCGGCGTCCTCGGGCGGAGCGGTACACCCATCGCCAGCTGGTTCATGAACGAGTGCGACCTGTTGCTGGTCTTTGGCGCTTCGTTCTCGAACCACACGGGGATCACCCCCAAGAAACCGATCATCCAGGTCGATTTCGATCCCTGGCAGCTGGGGCGGGTCCACCCGGTGACGGTGCCGGTGCTCGGCGAGATCGGTGTCACCGCGACGATGCTCCGCGAGGCATCGGGCGCCACGGCGGCGGTCGACCAGCGGCCCGAGATCGCCGAGCGCTGGCGGCTGTGGCGACAGGAGAAGGCGAGCCGCGAGGCTGACGACCGCGGTCGGGGCGTCGGTTCGGCGGCGCTATTCGCTGCGATGAATCGGCACGTGCCCGAGAACGCGGTGATCGCCGTCGATGTCGGCAACAACACCTACTCTTTCGGGCGCTACTTCGAGTGCCGGCGGCAATCGATCTTGATGTCCGGCTATCTGGGTTCGATCGGCTTCGGCTACCCGGCGGCCATGGGCGCCTGGGCGGCGGCGCCCGACCGGCCCATCGTCGCGCTCACCGGCGATGGCGGCTTTGGCCAGTACCTGGCGGAGGTCACCACGGCGGTCAAGTACGGCATGAAGATCACCCACGTGCTGCTCAACAACGGCGAGCTCGGGAAGATCTCGAAGGAGCAGCGAGCCGATCACCTCGACGTCTGGCAGACCGCTCTCAGGAACCCCGACTTCGCCCGCTACGCCGACAACTGCGGCGCCCTGGGGATCCGTGTGACGCGCAAGGACGAGCTCGATGCCGCCCTCGAGCGCGCGCTGGCCCACGAGGGTCCGTCGACGATCGAGGTGATGACCGACGCCGCGCTGATCTGACGGCCTGGACCGAACACCAGATCCCCCCTCGCAGGGCCCAACGACTCGTGTCAGAGTCTCGGCATGGTCACCGACCTTCTCTGGGTCCTGGCTGGTCTTCTCCTCCTCCTCGCGGGCGCCGAGCTCCTCGTCCGCGGTGCCTCGGCGCTGGCGCTCCGCCTCGGCATCACGCCGGTGGTCGTCGGTCTGACGGTGGTCGCCTTCGGCACCAGCAGCCCCGAGCTCGTGGTCAGCGTCACCGCCGCCCTCCACGGACAGCCCGGGGTGGCGCTGGGCAACGTCGTCGGCTCGAATATCTGCAACCTGGCGTTGATCCTGGGCCTCACCGCGCTGATCCGGCCGGTGGCGGTTCACACGCGGGTGATCCTGCTCGACATGCCGCTGATGATCGGCGTGAGTCTGGTGACCTGGGGGCTCCTGGCAGATGGGCGGCTGGGCCGCTTCGACGGGTTGCTGCTGACCATCGGGGTGGTGGTCTTCACGGGCTTTTCGGTCCGCCAGGGCCGCCGCGAGGCGAGCTCGATCCAGCAGGACTTCGGTGAAAGTGTCGGCGGCGCGGCGACGCGGCTGCCGCCCTCGATCCTGGCGGTGGTCGGAGGGTTGGTGGTGCTGACCTTCGGCGGTCGCCTGCTGGTCGACGGCGCCATCGGTATCGCCCGGGGTGCGGGGGTGTCGGAGGCGGTGATCGGTCTGACCCTGGTGGCGGTGGGCACCAGCCTGCCCGAGCTCGCCACCTCCGCCGTGGCGGCCCTCCGCGG
>JAGQSE010000714.1 GCA_020439725.1 Acidobacteriota bacterium | reverse complement strand
CACCTACGGCCCGCGCATGCGGCTGGGCGACGGCCGCGTCGTCCCCGCCTTCGTCCAGCAGGCCCTCGAGGGCAAGCCCCTGTCGGTGTTCGGTGACGGTAGCCAGACGCGCTCTTTCTGCTACGTCTCGGACCTCGTCGACGGCATCTTCCGCCTGCTGATGAGCGACGTCGCCGAGCCGGTCAACATCGGCAACCCTCGCGAGATGACCATCCTCGAGTTCGCCGAGGCGATCATCCGCCTCACCGACTCGGGTAGCCGGCTGTCTTTCCACCCGCTACCGGTGGACGACCCCAAGACCCGGCAGCCGGACATCACGCTGGCCAAGCGCCGGCTCGGCTGGCAGCCGCGGGTCGAGCTCGAAGAGGGGCTCCAGCGCACCATCGAACACTTCCAGCGCCGGCTCGACCGCCCGGCGGTCGGCGGCCCCCACCGCTGACGCTGTCGCCCGATCCCAGGAGGACGTATGGCGGAGACGGTTCATTGCTCACGTTGCGGGCGCGATGCCGGCGCCCTGGCGCGGAACCCTATACCGGGGCCCGAGGGTGCGGAGATCCGGCGCCGTGTGTGCGCGGAGTGCTGGGAGGAGTGGACGCGCATGGAGGTCATGGTGATCAACGAGCTGCGTCTCAACTTCATGGATCCCGAAGCCCAGGCGACCCTCTCCCAGCACATGCGCGAGTTCCTCGGGCTGGGCGCTCCGGAGTCACCGGCGGACGCCGGCTGAGCTTGCCGAGGCCCTCTTGAGCGCACAGGTCCCCACCGAGCCTCCCGTCGACACCGCGGCGCGACGCCGGGGGATCGCCGGTTTCCTGGTCTTCCTGCTGCTCATCGCCGGCGCCTTCGCCGCGCTGCGCTGGACCCCGCTCGCCGCCTACGCTGACAAGGAAGCCCTGACCGCGCTCCTCGAACGCGTCGGCGAGGCGTGGTGGGCACCGCTGGCGCTCCTCGGCCTGTACCTGGTGGCGCCACCGCTGGGCCTGCCCGTGAGCCCACTGATCATCAGCGGCGCAGTGGTCTTTGGCGCCGTCTGGGGCTCGGTCTACAACTACGTCGGCTGTGTGCTCGGCGCCGCCGTCAGCTTTCACGTCGCCCGCGGCCTCGGCCGCAGCTTCGTCGAGCATCTCGCCGGCAAGCGCCTGGAGCGTGCCGAGAAGCTGATCGACCGCCACGGCTTCTGGTCCCTGGTCCGGCTCCGCTTTCTGCCCATCCCGTTTCCACTGGTCAATTTCGGCGCCGCGTTGATGGGGGTCCGGCCCGGGACCTTCCACGGCTCGACCATCCTCGGACATCTGCTGCCGATCCCCATCTGGACCTATTTCTGGGCGTCGCTCTTTGGCGCCGCGGCGGGCAAAGTAGCGAGCGCCGGCCGCAACCTGGCGGCCGCGTTGGGTCTCTTCCTGCTCTTGAGCTTCGCCCCACGCCTGTGGCAACGCTGGCGCCGCAAGAAGCGCCTCCGCGAGTTGATCGAGCTGCGCTCGCGGCGCGCCCAGCCCTAGCTCTGACGCTCCGCCGTCAGCGGGCGAAGACCCGCTCCGGATCCTGGAAGGACTTGAACTC
This sequence comes from Acidobacteriota bacterium, assembly GCA_020439725.1. GTDB lineage: Bacteria > Acidobacteriota > Thermoanaerobaculia > Multivoradales > JAHZIX01 > JAGQSE01. Next base: position 522 of record JAGQSE010000714.1, on the reverse strand, counting down.
GAGGCCGTTGCCGCTGGGATCGGTCAGGAAGAGGGTCGCCTGCTCACCGGGCTCGCCGCGGAAGCGGATGTGGGGCTCGATGAGGAAGCGGACGCCCAGCTCGCGCAAACGATCGGCCAGGCGATGCCACTCCTGCCATTCGAGGATCACCCCGAAGTGCCGCACGGGCACCGCCTTGCCGTCGACGGCGTTGGTCGCCACCGACAGCTGGGACGGATCGAGGGCGAGGGTCGGTACCTCTTCGGGCGCCAGGTGGGCGGTGATCTGGTGACCGTAGAAGTCGAAGTCGATCCAGCGCTCGCTCTCGCGACCGACGCGGCAGCCCAAGAGGTCGACGAAGAAACGACGTGTCACCTCGAGGTCGTGGACCGGGAACGCCAAATGAAAGGCCGGCTGGGACATGGTTCCGAATCCTCCGAAAGAAATGCCAGGAATAACCTTTATCGTACCGCGCCGGGCCACCCGCACCCAAGGGTCTCCCGGTTCCGAGCGGCGTCTCCTGCCCGGGTGACGCGGCCTCCG
>JAGQSE010000713.1:1445-3038 GCA_020439725.1 Acidobacteriota bacterium | reverse complement strand
GAGGGCTTGAAGACCCCCGACCTTGGGCTCGAGGAGCCGCGCCAGCTCGTCGCCTTCGAGCCGCGCCACCGGCTTGTTGCGCGGGTCTCGAGAGCCGCGACCGGGAGTCGCCAGGTGGAAGACACCGGCGAGCCGCCCCCAGCGCCTCTCGGCCGCTCCGATGGCCGCCTCGAGCGAGTTCGCGTCGGCGACGTCGGCTTCGAGCGGCAGCACCTCCGCCCCGAGGGCTTCGAGCCGGCGCCGCTCGCGACGCCTTCCCTCGTCCATGGCCGAGCGACCGACCATCGCCAGCCGTGCCCCGCCGTGCTCCGCCAGCTTCGTCGCCAGGTAGCTCGCGACCCGGAGCCCGACGCGACCCCACCCGCCGGTGAGGAGGAAGAAGCCCGTCCCGTCGGCCGCGTCCGAGGCGCGGACCGAAAGCGGCCCCAGCCGGGGCGCCGCCGCCGGCAGCTCGACACGCCGGTAATCCTGCACCCATCGCCGCCCGTTCCGATAGGCGACGCCGGGCTCGGCGGCGGCGGCTTCGATCTCTTCGAGGAGACGCCGGGCGAGCGCGTCGTCCCGGGGATCGTCGCCGATGTCGGCGTGGCGGCAGACCAGGCCAGGGACCTCCTGCGGCAGCACGCGGAGCGGTCCCAGAAGCGCGGCGCGGGAGGGATACGCGACCTCGCCGGGAAGCACCGCGTGGAGGCCTCGGGCGACGAGCAGGAGCCGGCGCCCGACCTCCAGTGGCTCCGCCTTGGCCAGGGCCCGGCCGAGGGCGAGCAGACCTTCGAGCTCGCCGAGCCCTTCGCCGCTCCCGCCGTCGAGGCTTCGCAGATCGATCACCCGTGCCGGCGCATCGACCTCGGCGAGGCGGCGCTCGAGGTCGACGGCGCCCCGAACACCGACGCTCTTCCCACACTCCAGCCGCAGGACCATCGCCCCGCTCTCGGCGAGCACCCTCTCGAACGCGTCCGCCAGCCCGTCGCCGTCGCCGAGGAGGAGCCAGGGGCCGCGCTCGCCGAGGGGAGCGGTCGACGGCCCGGGCACCGGATGCAGCGCGCGATGCCAGGCGGGAAGATGGAACCATTCGTCGAGCTGGGACTCGCGCGTCTCCGCCGGCGCTCCCGTCAGCCGCGGCCAGAAGACCCGGCCCTCGAAGGGATAGGTCGGGAGGGGAACGCGCCGCCGTCGCTCGCCACGGACGAGGCCCTCGGCGTCGAGCTCGACACCGCTCACCCACAGGCGACCGGCGGCGGCGATGAGCGCTTCGAGGGGATCGGTGTCGCTCGTCACGGCGCCCTGGCTGGCGACGATGACGGTCTCCGCCGGGCAGGCCGGGTGACGCCGGGCGAGGGTACCGAGGGCGCGTCCGGGGCCGACCTCGAGGAGCAGACGCCCGGGCTCGCGGAAGAGCTCCGCCAGCGCGTCGCCGAAGCGCACCGGGCGGCGCAGGTGCTCGAGCCAGTACTCGGCGTCGGCGGCGGTGGCGGGATCGATCCAGGTGCCGGTGAGGTTCGAGAGGAAGGGGATCCTCGGCCGCGCGAGCCGCATGCCGCGCAAGACCTCGGCGAAGGGGGCGAGGGCGGGTTCCATCATCCGCGAGTGGAA
>JAGQSE010000713.1:0-1335 GCA_020439725.1 Acidobacteriota bacterium | reverse complement strand
GCCTCGGGACCGTTGATCACCGCCAGGTCGAGGGGGTACCCCTCGGCCGCCAGCGCCGCCAGGTGCTTTTCGAGCTCTTGGGGAGCCAGCGCCGTCGCCAGCATCGCGCCGCGCGGCAACGCCGCCATCGCGCGCCCCCGCGCCACCACCAGCCGCATCCCGTCCGCGGGCGAAAAGACGCCGGCGAGACAGGCGGCGGTGTACTCGCCGAGGGAATGACCGAGGAGCGCTTCGGGCTCGACGCCCCAGGCACGCCACTGCTCGGCCAGCGCCAGCTCGAGCGCGAAGAGCGCCGGCTGCGCGTGATCGGTGCGTTCGAGGTCCTCCCCCGAACCGCCGTCGAGACCGAAGACCCGTGCCAGGTCGAGCCCGACCTCCGCGGCGGCACGACACGATGCGTCGAGGGAGGCACGGAAGACCGGCTCGGCGCCATGGAGCCTGGCCGCCATGGCGGCGTCTTGCGAGCCCTGCCCGGGGAGCAGGAAGACCACCGGGCGCGGGCCGCCGGCCTCGGCCACCGCCATCGGCGCGCGCAACTCGGTGAGGGCCTCCGCGCGGTCACGGCAGACCACCGCGCGCCGGCAGCGCAGGGCTCGACGCCCCACCCGCAGGGTGTGCGCCACGTCGGCGAGAGGCAACGACGACGTCTCGAGGTGCGCCGCCAGACGCTCGCTGACCCGCCCGAGAGCGCTTGGCGTCGCCGCCGAGAGGAGCAGCAGCTGGACCTCGCGAGATGGGCCCGAGGCCGCAGCCGCCGGAGCCTCCTCAAGCACCGCATGGGCGTTGGTACCGCCCATGCCAAAGGAGCTCACGGCTGCACGGCGGGGGCCTGGAGACTCCAGCTCGCCGGGCGGGGGCCACTCCTCGGCCTCGGCGACGAGCCGGAAAGGCAGCTTCGCCCACTCGATCTCGGGGCTTGGCTGACCGCCGCCGAGGCTCGGGGGCAGGAGCCGGTGCTCGAGGGCCAGCACCGTCTTGATCAGGCCGGTCACCCCGGCGGCGGCGTCGAGATGACCGAGATTGCCCTTGACCGAGCCGAGCCCACAGCTCGCCGGTGGCAAGGCGTCGCCAAAGCCCCGCGCCAGGGCCTCGACCTCGATGGGATCGCCGAGCCGCGTCCCGGTGCCGTGGGCCTCGACATAGCCGATCGACGCGGGCTCGGCCCCCGCGGCGGCCAGGGCCCCACGCACCGCCGCCGCCTGCCCCGCAACCCCCGGCGCCGAGAATCCGACCCGCTCGGCACCGTCGTTGGTCACCGCCGAGCCGAGGATCACCGCACGCACCGTGTCGCCGTCGGCGAGGGCGTCCTCGAGCCGCTTGAGCACCACCACCCCG
>JAGQSE010000712.1:4076-4369 GCA_020439725.1 Acidobacteriota bacterium | reverse complement strand
TGATCGGTGAACGCGAAGACCGCCGAGGTGTCGAGGAGATAGTGCTCCCCGGGCGGTTCAGTCGGCATCGCGCTCGGCGTTTCGCTCCCCCAGGAGACGGGAACCGAGATCGCGGGTGAGGCCGCGGGCGGCTGCCACAGCGTCGTCCGGGATCGGCACGACCCGGATCGAGACCCCGTCATCGACCCACTCCAGCTGCGTGCTCGTCGTGATGCGGTGGTCGCGCCGGATCTTTGCAGGGACGACGGTTTGGCCGCGGACGGTGACGGTGGTTCTCATTTTGCCTCCTCGTC
>JAGQSE010000712.1:0-3914 GCA_020439725.1 Acidobacteriota bacterium | reverse complement strand
TGGGCGGGCGGGAGTGTCAGCGGGCGTCGAGCACGAGCTCGGGATCGCCATAGTGCTGGTAGGCGGCCCACAACGCGCCGAAGCGGTCGCGCTTGTGCCACAGGGCGAGCCGGGCTTGGAGCAGCGCCCTGCCGAGCCGGCGGTCCTGGTCCTCGTCCTCGGCCCGGGGCGGATCTTGAGAAGTCGTGCTCCGGTTCGAGAAGAGATTCTCGTAGAGCGTCTCCATGAACAGGATGGCACCGGAATCCGAGATCTCCCAGGCGGTGCCGAGGTAGTTCCAGACCCCGCGGCGAAAGAACTCGTCGGCGAGGGTCGGCAGGAGCCCCATGTCGCCCTTGGCGGGCTCGACGCCGTAGAGCCGCTGGGAGAGGCGGGAGCTCAGACAGGCGTTGGCCACCACCAGCTGCGGTACGCGGTCGAGGGTCTCGAGCTCCGAGGCGGTCAGGAGGCCGTCCTTGAACACCCACCCGGCTCGCCTCGGATCCGCCGGGTCGAAGTCACCGTGGCCGCAGTAATGGAGCAGATCGTAGGCGTTGCGATCGAGCAGATTGAGAACCTCGAGCCGGCTCGCGGGCCGGAAGCCGGGCTCGTCGCCCAGGTTGTCGGTGATCGGCACCCCGATCCGGGCATCGACCTCGAATCCCTTGGCCTGGAGGATCTCCACCGCCCGCCGGGCCTCCTGCCGGGCGCCGGGCAGGTCGAGCCCCTTGGCCGGGTCCCCCGGATCTCCGATCACCAGCGCACGGCGCTGCAACGTCGGCCGGGCCGTGGGGGGCGGGCTGTAGGAGGTGCGCAGCTGCCGCGCCACCGGTGTGCGCAACGCCAGGTGGGGCGTCTCCGAACGCGTCTCGTCGCGCAGCAGCATTTCGAAGGGGATGTCCGCCGTCGAGCGATCGACTTCGAACACCAGGTCCTGGTCGAAGTCGATTTTCGAACGGAAGTCGCGCGGGATGAGCAGGCGGTTGAGGCTCGGCGCGTACTCCTCGAGCTCGGCGGCGCTGGGGTCGGTGAGCCGGCGCGTGACCTCGTCGATGAGCGCCTTGTCGACCGGTTGGATGCGCTCCGGCACCACCGCGGTGGTCTGGATCGCGGCGATCCGCAGGATGCCGTCGTCGCGGATGAAGGACAGCCGGCTCGGGACCGGCTCGCGACGTGCTTCCTCCTTGCGGCGCACTTCGAGCCTCTGGGACAGGCGGTCCCAGTCTTCGTCGACGATGTTCTCGCCCTGCTTCTTGCGCAGCTGCCGGCTCAACGCCTCGGCCACCTCGGAGGCGTAGCGACCCCCGTAGGGCAGGCTCTTGCGCAGAAGCTTGCGGAGGGTCGCTTGCGATGTCCCGTCCTTGGCGCCCACCACCTCGGCCCTGGCGGCAGCGCTCAGCACCATCGACAGACAATGCTCGTCGGTCAACCGGCCGTGGCGCGGCGTGTCGAAGTCCCGGCCGATTTCGAGCTCGAAGTCGGGGTCGTGCTCGAGGATCTGGAGGGCGTCGTAGATCTCGTGGGCGCGGTCGAGGTTGAGTTCGACGATCCGCAGTAACTCGACGTCCACACCGGCCTGGAGGATGCCCGCGCTCAGCGCATCGGACATCCCCAGGAGCAGGCCGCGGAGCGCCTCGCTGACGGGCAAGGCGCCGTCCCCCGAACCGATCAGGACCGTACAGACCTTGCGCACGCTGGGCAGCAACCCGACGGCCCAGGAGAGGCTCCGCGCCAGACGCCGCAACCGCGCGCCGTTGAGGGTTCCCGGGTGTCCCATGCCGGCGGTCGCGACCAAAGGCGCCGTCGGAAAGTGAGCGGGATTCTTCTCCGCGTCGGCGTCGAGCCGCGGCGTGCTCGAGACCGGCAGCCCGAGGTTCCGGAACCGCTCGATGGACAGCCCGGCCCAGGGGAAGAAATGGACTTCTCCGAGCTGACCGCCCAGGACGCCGTTGCGGGTCAAGGCCTCGAGCACACCCTCCCTCGGCGCCGCAGCCCCGGCCGTGGTCGGGTCCGAGCCTTCCGGGTCCCAGCTTCCCGAGACCACGCCGTCGAGCGCTTTCTCGGCGCGTTGGGGCAGGACTCCGGCATAGTGGCCGACGCAGTAGACGTCCCCTTCGACGTAGCGAATGTCCCCCCAGATCACCTCGACCCGGAGCTTGAGCCGGGGAGGTCTGGTGGGGGACGCCGCCTGCCCTCGAGCGCCGCCGCCCAGGCCTCGGCGCGCGGCCATGGGAACGGCCTCGCCCAGCCAGGCGCCGGTGAGGAGCGCTACGCCGATGGCCTGTTCCTCCGGACTGGGCAGCTTCGCTTCGTCCGTGGCTCTCGACGCGCCGCTTCGCGTCGCAGGACTGCCGAGGATCGGGCCGAGGTCCACGGGTTCGGCTTCGAGATCCTCCCCCGAACGCCATTCCGACGGCTGGCTCAGAGCTCGGCGCAAGGGCTTGTTGCGCAGCAGGGCATGGGGTTCGCCGGTGGCGAGAAGCTCGTGGATATCCGCCAGCACCAGGTCGCTCTCGGGTAGCTTGCCGTGGACCTCGCGCACCCAGTAAGTGGCCACCCCGTCGAGAAGGCCGAGGGTATGGGGGACCCGACCGTCACCGTCTAGGGTGGTCTTGTAGCTGAACACCCCGGCATCGTCGATCCGCACCGCCGCCGGAGTTTCGTAGTCATAGCCCGCGACATAGATCAGCCGGTCGGGGGTGTCGACCTGGGCGAGCTCGCTCTGGAAGCGGCGGCCGAGATCGAGAAGATCCGGGTGATGCGGCACGGTGCCCCAGGTGGCGCTGTCGAAGAGCGCGGCATGCTCGTCGCGGAGGTCGACCTCGGGGGAAGGCAGCATCTGGTACGGGCCATGGAACGTGCTGATCGTGTTCTGAGTCGCCTTGAGGCCGTGCTTGCGGTCGAGCAGGGCGAGGCGCCGTACGGCCTTCTCCTCGCCGGTGAGGGTCAGCGTGATCGCGAAGGATCCCTGGTTGGGCGTACCGAGCATCACCAGCCGCCCGCCGCGCCGATGCCCGTCCGGGTCGTCGAGGGCGGACCACAGATCGGGAAAGCGCTGGATCATCCGCCGGGCCACCAGGCCGCCCATCGAGTGCGCCACGATGTGCACCGGCTCGCCCCGGGACCATTGCTGGAGCCGCTGTGCCAGGACCTCGGCGCTGCGGTCGATGTCGAGGCGCCAATCGAAAGCGCAAGGCAGGACGTGCCACGCGGTGTCGAGCTCGAGGACCAGCTTCCAATAGCTCTTGTGGAGACCGCTGACGAAGATCTCGATGTCCGGGTCCGCGGAGCCGCCGTCGAGCCCCATCCGCAGGTCTGACAGGGCGCCGTTGAAGAGCCGCAGATAGTCGAGCCAGATGCGCCGGGTCTCGCCGTTCTTGAAACGCCGGTCGAGCAACGAGCCCATGATGCCGTTGATCACCGCCACCCGGCCGATCTTGGCGCGCCGCACCCCGCGCGCCGCGGAGCGGGTCAACCGGGTGACGGTCTCGTCGCCGAGCTCGAGCCCGAGGAGTGAGCGCTCGCGGTCGTCGAGAGCGACCAGGATCTCCCGAGCCTGGTCGAAACGAGCATCGCTGAACGCCTTGTCGAGGTGAGCGAGACGGGGGGTGATCTCGTCGGCCATGGAGCCTCCTGCGCTCGACTCCGGGTGCCTTCTCTGCGCCGGAGCCGGGACCTTCGGAACTTGCTGAACCTGAAGACAAGGTTACCGCGAAGCTGCGGATGGAGGACACAAGCCCCCGACGGGCCGCTCTAGCAGCCCTGGCAGCGGAGCAGATAGATCAGATAGAGCAGGTAGACCCCGAGCAGGGCCGCTCCCTCGCCCCGGCTGACCCGCGCGCCGGTGCGCAGCAGCGGCCAGGTGAGGAGGGCGACGCCGACCATGGTCGCCAGGTCGGTGGCACTCACCGGGACCGATTCGAGGGGCGCGACCA
>JAGQSE010000711.1 GCA_020439725.1 Acidobacteriota bacterium | reverse complement strand
GGGTTTGAAACCCGCCCCTACGCCGGAATGTTCCAAGTCCGTAAGCCGGCTGCTCCTCTACGGAATCGCTCACCCGCGTCGCCCGCGCTCACTCCTCATCAACGCGTGGATTCCCACGTTCGCGGGAATGACGGATTGGGGAACGAAAGACCCCGTCGGGGTGAGGCGGCGACCGCCCACGAGATCGCCTACCGCCGCCACTCCCGCGGCGTCGGCCGCACCGCGCTACCGAAGAACAGCGGGTTCAAGACCAGCTTCTGCGTCCCGAACCAAAACGCGCGATACGCGGGGTCGTCGGCGAGGCGGACGACGAGGCCTTCGCCGACGCGGGTGGCGGTGAGGGCGGCGGTGTGGGCTAGGGCGGCGCGGGCTTCGGTGGGGGCGTAGCCGGCGAGGAGGGGGTTGGCGGTGTAGGTGGCGACGTTCTCCCAGGGGTTGGAGCTGGCGCGGAGGGGGTCGGTGCCGGTGTGGAAGACCGGGAGCGTGGCGTCGGGGAGGCCGAAGGCGAGGGGGTGGGTGCGGTCGATGTCGGCGGCGAAGATGGCACCGGAAATGGTCTTGGCGCGTTGCTCGGTCTCGTAGTCGGCGTAGGCGGAGCGCGCGGCAGTCGGGTCTGCGGGCTCGGGCGGATCGATGCTTGGGGCCTCGAGACGACCTTCGAGGAAGAGCTCGCCGGCCCAGCGGGCGGCGCCGGCTTGGGTGACGAGAACGCCGCCGCGGTGGAGCCAGCGATCAAGAGCGTCGCGGGCGGCGTCGCCCAGGTCGCCGTAGCGGCCGTCGACCATCAGCACATGGGTGTACTTTGACAGGTCGAGGCGCGCCAGGCGGTCCTTCTCGACCACCGAGACGGGGATCTCCATCCGCTGATCGAGGAGGAACCACAGCTCCCCGGCTTCATAGGCATCGACACCGTCGCCGACCACGAGCAGCGGACGCGGAGGGTGAAGAGGACTCATCGACGGACTGCCGAGGTCGGCGCCCTCGGGGGTGAGGCCGCCGGCGAGGGGCAGTGCGGTGACACCGTCCTCCGCCGCCGCGCGAGCGAGCAGCTCTTCGATCCAGCGACGGTCCGCGGGCTGCGCTTCGCCCAGGTCGACGATCACCGTGCCCTCCCCGAACCTCTGCGTCCTGGCTTCATCCCCGGCGAGGGTCGCGGTGAAGGGCCGGGTCGCTACCTGCGCCGCGGCACCGGCGGCGAGGAGCCGGTAGAGCGCCCGCGGCGCGTAGGTGCCGGACCACGGGAAGGCGTAGGCGTAGGCGGCCAGGTCGGGCTCGAAGGTCGCCGTCGGGAAGCTCACCTGGCTGATGGGCTCTCCGAAAAGCGCCGCACCACCCTTCGCCGCGAGCATGCCGCGCTCGATCCCCGCCCAGCGGGTGTCGAAGGCGAGGAGCAGCGACCAGCTCGAGATGTCATAGAAGGCACTGTCGTCAAAGCTCGTGCGGCGATCGAACAGCGCCTGGATCAGGCGATAGGCGGGCTGGTCGAGGGATACCGCCCAGGCCTCGCCCGCGGTGAAATGCTTGCCACCGATCTCGAGGTCGCGGGCGAGCGGATCGACCTCGATGCGGTGCCGGCGGAGCACGCTCAGAAGCTCATAGGCCCGTGCGGGATCGCCGGGGGTGGCGAAGACGTAGGCCGCGATGGGCTGGGACTTGGCCTCGTCGAACGAGGTCTCGACGAAGTCGCGGCGGTAGCGGTGAAGATCGGAGCGGAGCGCCTTGGCGCCCTCGAGCATCGAGAGCGAGGTCAGGAATTGATGTTCGATGGTGGTCGGGAAGTCGAGGCGTCCACGGCGAGTGTCGCGAAAGCGCCCGCGCGCGCTCGCCTGCTCGAAGAGGATGCCGATCCCGCCGGTCAAGTCGGGGTAGGTCGAGCCCTTGCCGGCGTAGAAGTCGTCGAAGGTCTCCTCCGTGTAGTAGAGCACCCCGGCCCGGTCGAGGGCGGCGGCGTGGTAGCCGGCGAGGCGGCTCGACAGCGTGCGGTTCCGCGCCGGAATCCACGGGTTGGTGCGGCTCCCGACCCCGGGCTGGAAGAAGAAGGTCGAGTCGCTCCCCATCTCGTGGTAGTCGCCCAGCAGGTTCGGGCGCCAGCGGTAGAAGGTCTCGATGCGCGCCCGCGACTCGGGGTGCTGGAGCGGCATCCAGTCGCGGTTGAGGTCGAACCA
>JAGQSE010000710.1 GCA_020439725.1 Acidobacteriota bacterium | reverse complement strand
TCGGCTTCCGCGTTGCCCACCAGGTGGTTGACCAGGCCGAGACGGTTCGAGGCCTTGAACAGCTGGTGCTGGCGGGGCTTGCGCAGGTCGCCGTCGATGATCAGCACGTTGCGCCCGAGCTGTGCCATGACCACGGCCAGGTTGGCGGCGGTCGAGGTCTTGCCCTCCCCGGCCTCGGCGGAGGTGATGGCGATGCTCTTGAGCTTCTGGGCGCTCGACAGCAGCAACGCGGTGCGGAGCGAGCGGTAGGCCTCCGCCACCGCCAGGCGCGGCTTGCTGTGAGGCAGGAGCTCGATGCGCTCGTTGTCCTTGGCGACGACCTTCTCGGTGGGCTTGCTGCGGCGCTTGGGGGGCTCCGGTCGCCGCTCCGCGCCATACCCCTGGAGGAGTCGGCTGCCGTAGCCGTAAATGCCGTAGCCGCCGTAGGGACGGCCGGTCTCGGAGATGTCCGGGATCACGGCCAGGGTGGGCATGCCGAGGATCCTCTCGAGCTCTTCACCGCTCTTGATGGTGCGGTCGAGGAACTCGATGAGCAAGGCGAGACCGACTCCCGCCAGGAGGCCGATGAGCAGACCGAGGCCGACGTTGCGGCGTAGTGACGGCAAGATCGGCGCCGAAGGCACCAGCGCCGAGTCGACGATGCGCACGTTCGAGGTCCGGCTGTTCTGCAGCCGCGCGGCGACGTCGGTCTCCGACTGCCGGCGCTGCAGATCGTTCAACAGGTCACGCCGGGTGCGCACCTCGTCCTCGAGGTTCATGAACTCGAGGCGGGTCGACTTCTGGTCGACGGTCTGGCTCTTGAGGTCGTTGAGCTCCTTTTCGAGCGCCTCCTCCTTGCGCGCCGCCGCCTGGTAGGCCGCCTTGGCGGTCTCGCGGGCCTTCGAGGTGTTCTCGCGTACGACCTTCTGCAGATTCTCCCGCGCGCTGTCGATGCGCGCCTTGAGCTCGACCATCTCGGGCCATTCGGGCTTGAAGACGTTGAGCCTCGAGGTGTAGTCCTGCTCGAGGGAGGACAGGGCCGTGCGCAGCTGGGTCACCTCGCCGCCGGAGTAGTTGTCCGCGACGCTCTCCTCGGGTTGCGACAGGAGCTCGCGATACGAGGCTTCCTTCTCGATGCGCTCGTTCTTGGCCTCGCTGTAGTCCTGGTTGAGCGCCTGGAGACGCTGGAGGGTGACGTTGGACTCGGGGTCGAGGGCGACGATGTCGGTGCGCCGGCTCACTTCCTGGATCTGGCTCTCGCGCTCGCTGATCTCGCGCTTCAGCGTCTCGATCTGCTCGGCGAGGAAGCTCGAGGCGGTGCCGGCGTTCTCATAGCGGGTGTGGATGCCCTGGTCGATGAACGCCTCGGCGAAGCCGTTGGCGAGCTTGGCCGCCATCTCCGGCGAGCGGCTCTGGTAGGTGATCTCGACCAGCTGGGTCTCCCGGATCCGGCGTACCGAGAGGCCGCCGCGGATGCCGTTGGCGATCTGTGCCAGGGCGACCTCGTCGGCGTCCGCGCTGGCCTGACCGTCCAACGCGGCCGCACTGCGACCGTGGTCGTAGTCCGGGTGGTTGGCCAGGTCGAGGTCGCGGACCACGCGCTCGGCGAGGCCGCGGCTCTGGAGCAGGCGCTCCTGGGTCGGGTAGAACTCGAGGTTGAACCAGTTTTCGAGCCAGGGGTTCTCGGAGCCGAGGAGGGGAGCGAGGCTACGGCGTTCGATCTGCAACACGGCGCGGGCGGCGTACTGCTTGGGGGTGATGAAGTACATCACCAGGCCGGCGAGAGCCGCCGTCGCGGCGGCGACCACGATGAGCCGCCAGTGGCGCCGCAGCTTGTGCAGGTACTCCTTGACGTCGAGAGCGGAGTCGGCCTCGGGCTGAAAACCCTCGGTACCGTGGGCCGGCAGCTGGTGGGAATGGCTCAAAAGAAGCTTTCCTTGACCACGACGACGTCCCCGTCTTCGAGGGGAAAGTCCGGGTCCTTGCCGGCGAGGATCCGCCGGTAGTCGACGGCGATCTCCTGGTCCCGCTCGCCGCCCCCGCGCTTGACCAGGATTTTCGGTGAGGCTCGCTCGGACAGGCCGCCGGCGCGGGCGATGGCCGACAGCAGGGTGATCCTCTCGGTGCTCTTGAACACCACCGCGCCCGGCTGCCCGACCTCTCCCAGACAGTAGACCGTGACTTCGATGGTCGAGGCGACGTTGATCAGGTCGTTGGCGAAGATCGGCAGGTTGACCTTGGGGTCGCCCTCGACCATCAGGTCCTCGACCGAGATCTCCACCTGGGTGGACAGGCCGTTGGGCGCCCGGCGCAGGACGTAGATCACCGAGCCGTGGTTCTCCGCCAGGCCACCGGCGGCGGTGATCGCCTCGAGCAGCGTCCAGCGACCCGAGAAGCCGAGGTTGCCCGGCTGCTTGACCGCGCCGATGACCGAGATCGGTTTCGAGCGGTACTCGCGGACCTGCACCGTGACCGTGGCGCGCTGGAAGTACTTCTCCTCGAGCAGCCGCTTGAGATAGCGCTCGGCGTCACCGACGGTTCGGCCACCGACGGTGATATCGCCGATGGGCGGGAAGCTGATGGTGCCTTCGGCGCTCACGGTCCTCTCACCGTTGAGCTCGGGGACCTCGAAGACCTTGATCTCGAGCAGGTCGCGAGGACCGATGACATAGCTCGACCCCGCCGCGGCCGGTGCCGAGGATTGGGCCGAAACGGTGGGGGGGAGGAGGACGAGCGCCAGACAGGCGAAGGCGAACGCGCGCATCATGGCCCAATCTACCGCAAAAACCGGCGCGGACCCAAGGGAAGACGCTGCCTCAGGGCCAGTCGAGACCGCCGAGGCTGATGCTGGTCGTCACCTGGTCGAAGGAGCGGTCGAAGCGGTCGAGGTTCGAGTCGTACTTGCTGCGGGTAAAGCCGAGGCTGAGGGCAACCTTGGGGTGGAGCCGGAACTGGGCCTGAAAGCTCGAGCCGGTGACGTCGTCGAGGCGCTCCGCGGCGGTGCTGGAGGGAGCGAGGGTGTAGCGCTCTTCGCCCTGCTCCGCCGAGACGCTGAACCGCGTCCTGCGGCTCGGCTCCCAGTCCAGAGAAACGCCGGTGCTCTTGCCGTAGGTGTAGGCATAGTCGTCGAGCAGGGAGTAGGACAGGAGCCGCGACGCGTAGACGCTGGCGGTCAACCGGGGGCCGATCTCGAGCTCGTAGACGAAGGTGCCGGTCAGCTCGTCGAAGGGCACGAATTCCGAGCCGGGCTCGGGATCGAGCTGTTGCGCCACCGCTTCCACCGCCAGACGGTGCCTGCCCGTATCCACGTCGACGGTGAGATAGGGATAGTCGCCGGAGTTCGAACGGGCGAAGGTCGGATCCTTGAACTCGGTGGTCGAGCTCTCGATGCCGGCGCCGACCTTCCAGCTTCCCGCGAGGGTCACGCGGGCGCCGAAACGAGCCACCTGCTCGTCGCGGTCGAGTCGGTTGAAAGCCGGCGCCCGCTGCTCGTCGAGGCCTTTGACGTCGTAGCTGCGGCTACCGTCGCGTAGGGCCGCCGTGAGCCACAGCGAGTGCACGGCGCGCAGCTCGACGAGCCCTTCGACCTGGTCGAGCTTCGACACCGCCAGCTGATTGAACTCGGGGCTGGCGACACGCTGCTGTTCGTTGGAGGAACCGGTGATCTCGACCGTCAGGCGGTTGAAATAGCTGAAAACACCCGCGCCATAGCGGCCGATGACCTGGCGCCGGTCCTTCTGGTCGCGCCACCAGACGTATTCGGGCAGGGCGTAGGCGCCGAGGGTGGTGTTCTGGCCGACGGGGAGGTAGGCGCGCAGCCCGGCGCCGACGCTGGCGGTGAAGTCGCTGACCGCGGGGCCGCCGCTCCCCGAGAACACGTCGTTGACGTAGCTCAGGTTGCTCAAGGACAGCCACGGGTCGAGGCGCAGGCCGCCGAGCTGCCAGCGAGCCTCCGCCACTCCCTTGGCGATCGCCTCGCGCCGTGGCAGGCGCGTCTCGGTGAGACTTCCGGGGGCGCTATACTGCTGACATTCGGCTTCCGGCACGAACAAAAAACCGGCGAGGGCGAGAGCGGCCAGAAGTGCCCCTGACCTGTGACTTGAACCTGGCATGATTCCTCCGACCTCTCGATCGTTCTCCACGACGTCCCGAACTTACGGCGCGTCGATTCCTGCGCGGTGCGGGTGCCGCCGGAGCGATCCGCGCCGCTACGCTCTTCGGAGCTTCGAAGCCCGCCGATGATACGGCATCTGCCCAAGCTTCTCCCGATCCTCCTCTGCGTCACCTTGCTGTGGGCGCCGCTTCCCTTTGGCAGCGTCACCCGCGGCGCCGCCGCGGCGCTCGAGATCAGCGCCTTCCTCGCCCTTTTCCTCGCCGCCTTGACGGTGCAGGACCGCGAGGTGCTGCGGCGGGCCCTGGTACCTGCGGCATCGCTCTTCGCCATCGCCCTCTTCGGCTGGCTGCAATCGCTGCCGGTGCCGGGATTCCTCGCCGGGTTACTGTCCCCGGGCCATGCGGCGCTGTTCGGCGACGCCCAGGCGCATCTGTCGGTGGCACCGGAGGTGAGCCGGCGCGTGGCTCTCGGCTGGGCGGCGGTGGCGGCGGCGCTGGTCGCGGCCTCGGTGGCCGGTCACTGGCGCTGGGCACGCCGCGCTCTGGCTGGCTCGGTGCTCGCGGCGGCGTTCTTCCAGGTGCTCTACGGTGCGCCTCGGTGGTTGTCCAACGCCGGGACGATCTGGGGGCTCGCGGTGCCCGGGATGCGCCACCGGCTGCGCGGCACCTTCGTCAACCCCGATCACCTGGCGACGTACCTGGCTCTCGCCCTGCCGCTTCTCTTCGCCTGGGTGTGGTGGGCGGTGAGCCATGCCCGCGACACCCCCGAGGCGGAGCGCAAGGTGCTGCTGGTGGCGCCGCCGGTGATCCTTTGGCTGGTCCTGTTCAGCGCCCTTGCCTTCACCGGCTCGCGAGCCGGCCTGGTGGCGGTGATGGCCGGCGTCGTGGTGCAGAGCCTCCTGCTGCGCGGGGGAGGGCGCCGCTCGACGGGGGTCCTCCTCGGCGGCGGTGCCCTGCTCGCGGGGCTCGGAGTGGTCGCGTTCCTCGGTCTGCGCGAAGGCTTCGGCCGCCTGCTCTCGACCTCGGCCTACGAGGTCACCTGGAGCGCTCGTCTCGAGGCCTACGCCTCGAGCCTGGCGCTATGGCGGCACTTCCCGGTGCTCGGCAGCGGTCTCGGCACGTTCCGGGACGCGTTTCCGGCGTTCCAGCCCGAAACCCTGCCCGGGGTGTGGCGCCACGCCCACAGCGATTGGCTCGAGCTCTTCGTGACCACCGGTGTCGTCGGTCCCGTGCTTCTCGCCCTCGGCCTCTTCGCTCTGACCCGCTCGCTGCTCAAGACCAGCCGGCGGGCGGTGCGCTCCGAGGACCGGGCGGCGGCGCTGGCGGCCCTCGGCGCCCTGGCAGCCGCGGGCACCCACGAGCTCCTCGACTTCGGTCTGACGATGCCCGCCAACGCGCTGACGCTGGCGGTGATCTGCGGCGCTGCGCTGGCGGCGGGCCGCTCTCACCGCTCGGCGAGCAGGCGCAGCGTTCCGGGGGCGACGGTGCCGCCGGTGAGCGGCTCGACCTCGATCAGGTGATCGCCGCCCGGCGCCAGCGCGCTGGCGATCTCGACCTGTCCGCCCGGACGTAGGGCCCGCGTGTCGACCACCATGCCGTCGACCCGGACCTCGACCACCACCCCCGCTGGCGGCACCTGGACGAAGCTCAGTGCGAGACCGCGGACCGGCGTCTCCGGGGCCAGGTCGAGGCGCGAAACGTTGCCCTCCCGCCGCCAGTCGGAGGCCGGGCGTTCCAAGATCGCAAAGGCTGCCAACCGGACCTCGGCCACCTCCTCGGCGACCCGTTCACCGGCCGCGCGGGCGTGCCCCAGGCGAGCCCGCCAATACGGCAGCCGCCGATGCCATTCCGGGTGTACCTGGGCGAGGGCTTGGCCGGCCTCGGCGACCTCGCCACGGGCCAGCAAGGCCTCGGCCTTGGCCGTCAGGTAGGGGCTCCAGGTCTCGTTCCACAGGTCGCGCTCGTTGCGCCGTTCGAGGAGCGCCCCGCGGGGCAGATCGCCGCTTTCGACGGCGGTGAGGGCGGCGACCGGAGGCTCGAGCTCTCCCGCCGCCTGCGCCAGCCGGGCCACCGCCGGCGGCGGCAAGAGCGGACGGCCGAGCAGCGCGAGGTCCAGGGCGCGGTCGAGCTGTTTGCGCAGACCCGCCAGGTAGATGCGGTTGGCCACCGAGGGTGGGCAGCGGCTGAGCGCTTCCTCGAGCAGCCTGGTGCCGGCGGGGGTCGCCGGGGCGCCGTGGACGACCTGGACGTAGAGCTCGCGGGCGCCGCGCAGGTCACCACCGTGGAGCCGCTGGTCGGCCTCGGCGAGCTGGTTTTGGAGCTGGCTGAGCAGCGAGCGGGTCCACGCCTCGTGGGCCAGCCCCCAGGCTCGCCAGTCCCTGCGCTGCGCATAGACGTCACGGACCTCGGCCCAGGCGAATGGTGCATCGGGGATGGCGTCGAAGGCGATCCTGCGGTTCTCGGCTCGTTCGAGCCATGGGCGCACCAGCCGGTAGAACGTCGCGCGATCGGCGAGGGCGCGGCGGATGTGCCCCCGTGCTTGGAGCTGGCGCTCGTGGGACAGCGCGGGCCACAGCTCGAGGTAGGCGGCGGCGAGAAACCGGTCGGGCTCGGTCTCGCCGGGCCCCAAGGCGAGGCTGTCGAGGAGGGGTTGCTGCCAGCTGTCGGCCTCGAGCACCAGGCGGTCGTCGCGGTCGCGGGACCACTCGAGGTAGGTGGCGGCACCGCGTAGCATGGGGGCTTCCCAGGCTCCCGGGAGCGCTTCTTCCACCTCGCCGGCGAGACGGCGGGCGAGCTCCAGGTCGACCTCGGCGGCGGCGGGGCCGGGGGTCATGGCCTCGGCGACCAGTGCCCGAGCCAGGATCAGGCGGGCTCGCTCGGGGTCACCCTCGCGGCGGATGCGGTTGAGCGTTTCGGTGCGGGCGGTGGCCGGGAGAGCCTCCGAGGCGAGCTGTTGGAGCTGCCGCCGGCCGCCGAGATCGGAGGTATAGCTGGCGAGGGCGAGGACGGCCAGCGCGAGGGCGAGGACTGCCAAGAGCCGGCTCGGCAGCGCCCGGAGGGGGGTGGCGCCATCGGGCATCGTGACGGCTATAGTAGCGGATCCATGACGAAATCCAGGCTGCCGACGGGTCCTCGGCTGTGGGCGCGGCGGATGCCCTGGCTGTGGGCGGTGGGGATCGTGGTGCTCCTGTCCTTGCCCCAACGACTGGTGCCGGAGCCCGAGACGGCCTGGGGCTGGCCTTGGCCCGACGTCTGGAACGAAGCCGCAGTCCACGCCTTTCTCTTCGCGGGTCAGGTCTTCTGGTGCTCCCGGCGGCCGGCTCCGCGGTGGGGACGGATCGCCGCAGGGTGTCTCCTGTTCGCCATCCTGACGGAGGTCTACCAGGGGCTCCTCGGCTACCGTTCCGCCGAGTTCCGGGATGTCGCCGCGGACCTCGCGGGCATTGTCCTCGCCGTCGCGGTGCTGGCCGCGCCGTGGCGGGGCCGCGGCGACGCGAGCCTGCCGCCTGGTTGATCGGGGCGCGCTGATAGACTCTCGCCGCTTTTCGACGATCGACGCCTCGACCGAGGCTCTTGAGCTCAACCGTGCGACGCCCCAAGCATTCTCCGTCCAGCCCCCTGGCCCCGCGGCGCTTGGCCGGCCTCGACCGGATGGCCGTCGACCTGGGCGAGGCGTCCGTGTGGGTGCTTCTCCTGTCGTTGTGGTGGATCCACGACACGTCGATGAAGTACGCCTTCCGGTTGCCCAAGGAGCTGGTGGCGCAGCCGCTGGTCCTCGCGTCGCTCTTCTTCCTGTCCTGGCGTTTCGCCTCGCTACCGTCCCTCGAGCCGCGGCGCTGGTGGCGGCTGCCGGTGGTCCGCGCCGTGGTGCCGGTGCTCCTGGTGGCCACCGCCGGGCTCTTCACTTCCGCTCACCCGCAGCACGTCGCCGGGGCCCTGGTCTCGTTGTGGATCGGTGCCGCCGCCTGGGTGGGTTGGAACCAAGGACTCCCCGAGCCCCGGCTGCGCCGCTTGGTCGACGCCACCGTGCTGCCGGCCTCGGCGCTGGCGCTGGTCGGCGTGCTCCAGTTCCACGGCCTGTACCGGCCTTTCGATTTCGCCGGCGAGACCGAGGGACAACGGCTCGGGATCACTTCCTTCGCCGGTAGCGCCGGAGACCTGGCCCTCTTCCTCGTCCTGCCGGTGCTCGTCGCCCAGGTGGGTCTCCGCTCCGCCCGCGGCGGCCGGCGGTGGCTCTGGGGGAGCGCTCTCCTGGTCTGCCTGTGGGCGCTGGCGGTGACCCAGACTTTGTCGGCGCTGGTGGCGGTGGTCCTCGCTTCGGCCGTCCTTTGGTGGCCCCTTCTGCCCCGGCGGCGGGCCTTGGTGGGGCTAGCTGTCGCCGCCGCCGTCGCGGTGGGGGCGACGGCGGCGGTACCACCGCTTCGCGAACGGGTCGTCGACAAGGTCAAGGAGCTCCGTCGCGGCGACTTCAACTCGGTGCTGACCGGTCGCCTCGACGGCTGGCGCGCGGCGCTCTACATGCTCGAGGAGCACCCGCTCGCCGGTGTCGGCCACGGCGCCTATCGCACCGAGTTCGCCGCTGCCAAGCTGGCCCTGAGCGAGCGCAGCGTCGAGTTCTTCCACGACAATCGGCAAGTGATGTTCGTCAACGCCCACAACGAGTACCTCGAAGCGGCGGCGGAATGGGGGCTGCCCGGGGTGCTCGCGCTCGGCTGGGGGCTGTGGGTGGTGGTGTCGGCGCTCCGCCGGCGGCCCGCCGACACCTGGCCCGTCGAAGATCGTGCCCTCGCCTGGGCCGGTCTCACGGCGCTGGCCATCCTGGCGCTGGCCCAGTTCCCGTTCCGCCTCGCCCTGGTCGGCTTCGAGGCGGTCCTCTTCCTCGCCTGGGCCGTGCCGCGGGAGGCGCCGTGAAGCGGCCCCTGGGTCCGGTGGTGATGGCCGCCGCTACCGCTTTGCTGTGCCTCGTGGCCCTCGTGGCCCAGGTGCGCGAGAGCCTCGACCGGCGGTTGGCCAGTCGGCTCCTGGCGCGGGCCGAGGCCATCAGCATCGAGGTCTTGAGTGCCGGCCAGGCGCCGCGGGCCGTCCTCAGCCAGAACCTACGCGATCTCGAGCGGGCGCGTCGGCTCGATCCCCTCGAGGTCGGAGTGCCCCTCGCCCTGGGCAGTCAGTATCTGCTCCTGCGCCGCCCCCAGGAGGCCGAGGCCGCTTACCGCGATGCGCTCACCGTCGAGCCCCGACCGGAGATCTACCTCAACCTGGGCAAGGCGCAGCTCCTCGCCGGAGAACGGAGCGCGGCGGACCAGAGCTTCCACCGTGCGGCGGTCCTCGACTGGCACATGCGCGAGCAGATCCCCGCCCACTGAGGGGCGCCCAGGGAGCTCGCGGGGCTCAGGTGCCGCGCGACGTGAGGACGATCTTGACCGTGCGCAGCAGCGTCGAGAGATCGAGCCAGAGGCTCCAGTTGGCGATGTAGGCGAGGTCGTAGCGCAGCTTGTTTTGCACCGTCGAGTGATAGTGACCGTTGATCTGCGCCAGGCCGGTGAGCCCCGGCGCGATCGAGAAACGCTCGGCGTAGCCAGGCACCTCCCTCAGGAAGCGCTCGACGAAGACCGGCCGCTCGGGGCGGGGTCCCACCAGGCTCATGGAGCCGCGCAGGACGTTCAGCAGCTGTGGCAGCTCATCGAGCCGGGTGCGGCGCAGAAAGCCGCCGACGGGGGTCAGCCGTGGATCGTCGGGTTGCGCCAGGACCTCGCCGGTGTCGCGCTCCGCGTCGCGGTGCATGGTCCGGAACTTCCACACCTCGAAGGTCTTCAAGGCGGCGCCGACGCGCGTCTGGCGGTAGATCACCGGCCCGGGAGAGGTCAGCCGGACGAGCACCGCGCACAGCGCCATGGCGGGCGACGCCAGGATCAGGAGGGCCGCGGCCCCGACCAGGTCGACGGCGCGCTTCAAAGGGCGGTTGACACGCCATTCCCGTTGGCGGATCACTTCGACCATGGGCAGGTCGCGCACCCAGCGATAGCGCATGCGACCGATCAGGCTCTCGAAGGGGCTCGGCAGCAGGAGCACGCCGCCGCCGTGGGTGCCCACCAAAGCCAGCCGGTCGATGAGCCGGGTCTGCCAGTGATAGGCGTTGCCCGCCAGGATCAGGTCGTCGACGCGGCCGCTCCGAAGCAGCTCCGGCAGGTCGTCGAGACCGCCCAAGGCGGGCCCGAGAACGCTCTCCGGCGGCAGCTCGTCGGGGTCCGGCTCGCCGTTGTCCGGATCGTCCGGGGCGGCGACGTGGCCGGCCACCTCGAGCTGGTACCAGGGGTTGGCACGGATCGTCGCCGCCAGCTCGCGAGCGCCGGGGCCGGTGCCGACGATGACCACGCGCCGCGGCGGCGGCCGGTGGAGGCGGAGCAGCAGCGAGCGCCAGGCCAGGAGGCCGGCGAAATCGAACAGCGCGTAGAGCACCAGCACCGAACGCGGGAACTCGCGATTGGTGAGGAAGTAGAAACCCATGAGGAGGAGGCTCTGGATCCCCACGGCGGCGATCAGTCGCCGCGGCAGCTCGGTGCGCGAATCCGGTTCCGGCGGGTCGTAGAAGCCGAAGAAGTAGAGGAGCAACAATTGGCTCGCGGCGACGATCCACCAGGCGCTGCCGAAATAGCCCAAGCGGTCCGGTGGCAGCAGGCCGAGGGTGAAGGGCAGGGGGACCGCGATGCGGACCAGGAAGGCGGCGAGAAAGGCGAGGACGCCCCAGACCAGATCGCCGGCCCAGCGCAGCAGCTTCCAGCCTCGGCGGTCGGCGTCCATGGCGCGAACTCTACCGGATCCCCGCCGGGGCCGCCGGGGCCCGGCCCGGTGGGGGCCTCCGAGCGCGACCAGCAGCCGTCTCGAGGGCTACGAGCCGGGCTATACTTCCGACCACTATGAAGGTCACCGAGCACCTGGAGAGGGCCCAGCGGCCACTGATCAGCTTCGA
>JAGQSE010000709.1 GCA_020439725.1 Acidobacteriota bacterium | reverse complement strand
TGATCGGCTGGCAGAGCAGCGCGGGATTCGGGCTGGCCGTAACGCTGGGTACGTTGGGCTCCGGCGGCAGCACGGTGAGCGTCTTGGTTTCGCTATCGGAGCCGTTGGTGTTCATCACGGCCAGGGTGATGCTCTTATTGCCGGCGGTGCCGAAGGTGATCCCCGTCGGGTTGCGGTCCGTCGAGGACGACGGCACACCGTCGGGGAGGAAGTCCCAATCCCGCGTCAGCGGGTTGCCCGTCGAGGTGTCGGTGAAGCTCACCGAGGTGCCCGGGTAGACCTGGGTCGGGCTCCAGGAGAAGTTGGCTACCGGGGGGCTGCCGCCGGTCCGCTCGTGGACGTCGAAGATGCCGTGCGCCGCGCGATAGAAGAAATTGTTATAGAACTTACCGCTGCGAGGCGCGATGCGGTTGAAGCCGTGGACGCCGTTCTGGCGGTAGTACCAGCCCCAATAGCTCACCTGCTCGCCGCCATCGTTGATGGTGCCCGGCGGCGTGATGTCGACCGGGTTGCTCGGGCTCGTGACGTCGAAAAGCCATTCGTTCTGGTTGCCCGACAGGCAGTAGTTCGAGTCACCGAAGTAGACGTACGGAGTGTTGCCCGAACCCACCGAGTACGTCACCTGCGGGTCACCGTTCGACGGCATACTCTGGGTCCAGATCGGGCTACCGGGCGAGCACGAACCGTTGGCGATACAGCTGACGTTGTAGATCCGCCCCTGGCCCGTCGATCCCCCGGTTCGGAGAGCGAGGTAGTAGCTCGCGCCGCTCTTCCACATGGCCACACCATAGATCGAGTCGCTCGTGAGGCCGCTCATCACGAGCTGCGGTGCCGCAGGGTTCGTGACCTTCCAGATCTCGATGCCCTTGGGCGAGAACTTCGAGCTAACGACGATGTAGTCGCCGGCACCGTCGATGAAGTTTGCGCTGGTGCGCGAGCCGATCTTGCCGAGGTAGACACCGGGACAGACCGTGCCGCCGGGTTGCTTCTCGTTGCAGCGCACAGGCAGATTCATCGCCGCGGTCATGTTGTAGGCATAGACGCCGCCCTGCGCATCGGCAGCGATGAAGGCGTAGTCGACGCCGCCGATGGTCGTGGCATAGACGGCTTTGGCGTTCCGGCTCGGTGTCGCACCGGGACCGTTGTCCTGGTACTTGATCGACGGATTCATCTTGTCGGAGGTGTCGTAGATCGCGATGCCCACCCCATAGCGGCCCACGATCGCCATGCGATCGGTCTTGTTCGGCGGAGCGTCTACGTCCTCGAAGACCCAGAAGGCGTGGCCGTCCGCTGCCCAGATCAGGCCGGCGGAGTTGATCCCGCGGTCGAACTTGAGCGTCGGCGAGGCCGGGGAAGACTGAACGTCCCAGATCTGGACTCGCATGGTCGTCGCGGCGAAGACATAGCCCTGCTCGACGTCGAGGTTGAGCCAGTAGGGGTTGATCTCGAACGAACTGCCTCCGTCGAAGTCCGTGGAGTCCCGATTCGCGGGCAGCATCCCCATGTCTGTAGGTCGGAGCTCGCCCCAGAGCCCGGACGGGACTCCCCGGGCCGGGCTGGCGCACGCGGCATAAGTACAGGCGTTGCCGTCGCACTGGGCGTGAGCCGGGCTTGCGAACGAAACGAGAGCGAGCAGAGCGAGGGCGGACAACGTGGGGGCCGCGGAGGCGGTGCGTCGGAGGGCAAGTCTCATAACGAGGTGGGCTCCTCTGGATGAGGTCCTAAGAGTTTCTCCGTGCCGGTTCAGCGCTGCGCGATGCACTTCGGTAGCTGGCGCGCTCAGGAGTACGCGCGGAACAGGCTGAACGTCGGGCCGAGATGCTTTTATAGCAAAACGACCTGGCGGGTGCAAGAGAAGTAGGGATTCTGGTCGAGGTTGTGGTGTGGGCGGCCTCAGAGGTGCTTGTTTTGGGGGTCCGGGCTCTTTGGCCCCTGGCGGCTCGAGCCATCGGCCGGGCGCGAGAGTTATGCTGCAGCAGCCTAGCGCACTGCCAATCTCGCGGGCATTCTGGTCGCCGAAGGATCGCTCTCCTTGCGATTCCGAGTCCTCGGCCCTGAGACCGGGCCGAAGACTCGGGGGCTGTTCGACAGGCTCGCGCGGCGCCCGCCAGATCTACGGCAGGAGCTCGTCCCTTGGTTCTACGGTCACCTGGAACCTCTTGTCCAAGGCGCTGTCGTAGTGGACCGCCTGGTAGCCGACGCTGAACAGCCCGGAAGCGCTGTGTGCGGTGGTGACGAAGGACTGCTTGACCGGGTCGGACGGACTGCCAACGATCGTGTTGAGGTTGAGATAGATCCAGCCGAAGTCGAAGATACTGCCGAACCTGCTCGCTGTCTCACGCGTTGCCTCCCACGGGCAAGGAATGAAGTCGGGCAGGATCGGGGGAGGAGAGAACGGCGACGTCTCGGACACCACGAGGTTCTCTTGCTCGTCGAAGACGACCGTCTGGTTGATGCCGAGGGGAAACGGGGACGGGGTCGTGCCACAGGTGAAGAAGCCGCTCTCGTCGCGGCCAGTATCGCGCCAGCAGATGATGCTGGATTCTTCGTCGAAGGTGTCTACGGTGCCGGCGAAATAGCGCGCGGCCCAAAGGGTCGCCAGCGGCTCTCGGTTGTCGCTGGCGTCAAAGCCTACGTAGCGGCCATAGAAGGTGTAGTCACCAGGAGACCAGAAGCCGGCGTTCGCGGCTTCGATATGAACCAGCGGGTCGCCCTGGGCGAAGTTGTTCCCCGGATCCACAAGGAAGTAGTCACCCCACAGCACGTTGTCGTTGGCGGCTATACCCTGGCCCCCGTTGACGAAATAGCCGGGATTCGCCGGAAATTCGAGCGAGCAGGCGTTGGCGACATCGATGGTCACATAGCCGCGATAGATGCCGTCGGCATGATCGATGCCCCCGCACAGGCCCGCGTTGGCGAAGCCCCCTGGCGCCGGGCCGCCGGAGTGGAGAGCCCGAATGTAGTTCTGGAGCGAAACCGGTATCTGAGCGGGCAGCGGGAAGGTACAGCCCGGGAAGTTGACGTCGGGCAGGGAGAAGTCACCAGGGGCTCCCGGGGTGATGGCGTCGTCGCCCGGATCGAAGTTCGGACCGGTCTGCGGGATGGCGCCGGTGGCGAAGAGATCTCCCAAGTTGATCGTGACGACGTCATAGCCCGTCAGATAGACGTCGAAGTCCAACGTCGGGCGCGACAGATCGGTCCACAAGGTGACGTGGGCGAGAGCCGGTGCCGCGGAAGCGTTGTTGATCGAGAAGAGGGTGGCTGGACCGCCCGGGACCGAGTCCACCTCGAAGTACGGCAGCAGAAGCGTGGCGGCCGGGACGGCGTCGATGGCGCCAATTTCGGCGAGCGACGCTTGCGCGGTGGTGCCGACCAGCAGGAGGCTAAGGAGGACGTGCTTCATGATCTGGATCTCCATCTCTCGTTCCCGAACCGGCGATCGGGTTCAGCCCCGGCCACCGACAAGCTTCTCGAGGGCAGTCGGAGCATCAGCACCCGGTCCTACCCTGGATCGCATTCCCAATTCCCTGGCCACTTCTATGCGATTGTAGCAAAACCCAGGCAAGGGATCCCGCGAAACCACCGAGATCCTTGAAACGACGGGGTGGTGGAGTGGGGCGTGTCGCGGTGCGTGGCGGAGGGAACCGGTGCTGAAACGAAACAAAGGGGACGAGCCCCGAAAGGCTCGTCCCCTCTTGGTGTCGTCACGTCAGTGACGCCTCACCTGCCTGGAATCGAGTTACTCGATGGGCAGGAGCACGTCGGACGGAGCGGTGGTGACCGTGAAGGTCTTGGCCAGCGCGCTGTCGAGGTGGACGGCCTGGAAGCCGACACTGAACAGGCCAGCGGCGCTGTGGACCGTGGTCACGTGCGACTGCTTGATCGGGTCGACCAGGCTGCCGGTGGTGGTGTTGAGGTTCAGGTAGAACCAGCCGAAGTCGAAGATGCTGCCGAAGTCGCTCGCGTTGGCGCGAGTGGCTTCCCACGGGCAAGGAGTGAACTCCTGGCCCACCGGCGGCGGCGAGAAGGGCGAGCCCTGCACGACGACCGGGTTCTCCTGCTCGTCGAAGATCACGATCTGGTTCTGCGACAGCGGGAACGGAGCCGGGGTGGTGCCGCAGGTGAAGAACCCGCTCTCGTCCCGACCGGTGTCACGCCAGCAGATGATGTCGGAGTCGTCGTCGAACACACCGACGGTGCCGCTGAAGTAGCGGGAAGCCCAGGTGGTCGCGAGCGGCTCGCGGTTGTCGCTGGCGTCGTAGCCGACGTAGCGGCCGTAGAAGGTGTAGTCACCAGGCGTCCAGAAGCCGGTGTCGGTGGCCTCGATGTGGACCAGCTCATCGCCCTGGGCGAAGTTGTTGGCCGCGTCGACCCAGAAGTAGTCACCCCAGAGCACGTTGTCGTTGGCAGCGATGCCCTGGCCGCCGTTGATGAAGTAACCGGGGTTGGCCGGGAACTCGAGCGAGCAGGCGTTGACGACGTCAACGGTCAGGTAGCCACGGTAGATGCCATCACCATGGTCGACGCCACCGCAGAGACCCGCGTTGGCGAAGCCAGCCGGAGCGGGGCCGCCGGAGTGCAGAGCGCGGATGTAGTTGAGCAGCGAGGACGGGATGTTGGCCGGCAGCGGGAAGGCGCAGCCCGGGAAGTTGACGTCGGGGAAGGAGAACTCACCCGGAGCGTCGGGGCTGATGGAGTCGTCACCCGGATCGTAGTTCGGGCCGGTCTGCGGGATCGCGCCGGTCGCGAAGATGTCGCCCAGGTTGATGGTGACGACATCGTAACCGGTGAGGTAGATGTCGAAGTCGAGGGTCGGGCGCGACAGGTCGGTCCACAGGGTGACGTGGGCCAGGGCCGGGGCGGCCGACGCGTTGTTGATCGAGAACAGGGTGGTCTGGCCACCGGCCGGATCAACCTGGAAGTAGGGCAGCAGCAGGGTCGCAGCCGGGACGGCGTCGATGGCGCCGATCTCAGCGAACGCCTGACCGCCGAGCACCAGGAGGCCGGCGATGGCGAAAGAGGCGATGAACTTCCTCATTACTAACAGTCTCCAATCAGTTCTGGGCCCCACGATGGGGCCGGGTCAAAACACACCAGACAAGGCGCGAACGTTAAATGTGGCCGAGGCAACGCGCCTCAACCCCACGCCTTCGTCTTAGTGAAGCTCCTTCTCCTCAAACGGTAGAACGCATCACCTCCCGGTCAAAAACTTGAAAAGCCCGAAGGTCTAAGAAACAGGTCTAGAAGACTAAGTGTCGAGCTCCGCAGCCCGCGATCGGCAAGAATCAGGCAAGCGACGCCGACCTGAAAACCTGCCTTGAAAGGGCTACTGGACGGCACTATAGGTCGCGCCCCTTGCCGGTGTCAAGTACCGAGCCTTCCGGGACAGCCTCATGGCGCCTTGGTGCTCTCGGCCTCCTGGGCGCCGGCCGGCGCGCCCACGTCCGCCCGCCAGGCGACGATAGCACCTCCACTCTTGCAGGTCTCGGGGAACTCAGGCATCGGCAGGGCCGATCCCTCGCCGGCGAAGGCGGCGACGACCTCGTCGCGGCCATCGCCGTCCAGGTCGTGGAGCCGGACCGCGTAGCCTCGGCAGCCGTGCGGGCTGCGCATCTCGGGAGAGGCCTCGCGGGTGAAGTTGCCGGCTCCGTCCCCAAGGAAGACGATCATGTCGCCCTTCCCGGTGGCGGTGACCACGTCGGCGTGACCGTCGCCGTCGATATCACCGGTCGCCAGGGCCCAGAGGCTGAGTCGGCTTTCGTCGAGGAAGATCGACTTCCGCTGCCACGTGCCACCCTCGCGCGCGAGAAGGATGTCAAGACCGGTCCGCCACATCTTCATCTCCCAGCTGGCATAGCCGATCGCGACGTCGTCCCGACCATCGCCGTCGAAGTCGGCAATGGCGACGGACTCGAGGTATGCAGACGGCCGAGCGGCGTCGAGCTTGTCTTGACTCCAGCTGTTGTCGTCGTGCCCCAGGTAGAGCACGTCGCGCACCCCGAGCAGGTTCGACGCCGTCACGACGTCCATATGTCCGTCCCCGTTGACGTCACCATGGGCCAGAGCGTCGCCGAAGACACCCTTCCGGTGATCACCGCCGGCATCGCGCTTCCAGGTGCCGTCCCCCTGGTTCAAGAAGACGACGAGTCCGAAGCTCTGGGTGGGAAGCATCCCCGTGTCGGCATCCTTGTTGCTCTTGGTTCCAGCGGGTCGGGGACCCTCACCCAGCGCGAGGATGTCGGGGCGACCGTCGCCGTTCCAGTCGGCGGTCTCGATGGCACGGCTCGAGAAGCCGGACGCGTCCGACCCGGCGCCCGGCACCGCCAGGTCAAGACCGTCGCTCCAGCGGACGAAAACGCCAGGGCTCTGCTGCACCATGGCGAGGACGCCTCGCAAGTGGAAGCCAAAGGCCAGGTCCATGAGGCCGTCCCCGTTGAAGTCGGCCGCGGCGGCGTCCCCATAGTCATAGGGCGACCGGGGATAGCGAACCTCGCTCCACTGCTTCCAGTTGCCGGCCCCGTCCCCCAGGAAGATGTGCGGGATCGGGGCTCCCTTGCGCGCCGGACCGTGAACGATGTCCGGATGCCCGTCGCCGTTCATATCGGCGATGTCGAAGCCGTTACGCCACATCTCCCGGCGAGGCAGCCCCCGGTCGAAGGGCTTGAAGGTGATGCGATCGCTCTCCCCGACGTCGAGCTTGTAGGTGGCGGCGATCTCCGCCAGCTTCGCCTCACGCTCCTTCGCCTTCTCCTCGGGGCTGCTGCCGGGAGCGCGCTCGGCCGGCTTGTAGATCTTGATGAAGAAAGCGTCAGCGGTCTCGTGGTCGAGATCGAACAGGAACCAGTGCTTGTAGCGGATCTTGTCCTTGCCCTCGTAGGCATAGGTGCCGCGCACCTTCTTCACTTCCTTGACGAAGTACTCTCGGCCGTCCTCGCCCTTGAGCCATTTGCCGTCGGCGGGCTCGAGGCTGCCGAGGTCGTCCATGGGGTCGGGGACGGTGGTCTCGACGTCCCAACCCTGCTCGTCTTGCGCCACCGCGGGAACGGCAGCGGGGACGAGGAGCAGCGCGAGCATCAAGCCGCCGAACCAAGGGCGGAGTTCAAGCGACCTACTGGACCAAACTGAGCTCATAGAGGGCTTCCTTTCGAGGCGAATTCTTCGGCACTGCGGACGTCGACCCGAAGGGGGTCGAAAGACGGCCCGCATCACGAGGGAGAACCTGATGCTGTTATCCAATACCCACGGATCGCTCGGAGGGACTCCACCGACCTGAGCCGGCGTCGCCACCCGCCGGACGAGACATGCTAGCAGAAGGCTCTTGGCACCCCCAAGGCGCCAGACCTCGCGGCGCGACCGAGCCGCGGGGTCCCGGCCCCGACGCGCCTCGAGCATTTCCCGCAAGCCCTTCATAGATTGCACAATGCCATAGCAGAATGGCATAATCTTTCATCCGGCTCCGCTGCCCTGAGCGCGAGTACCTTACGATCTGCAGCCGTGGCGGCTGCCAGGACCCCAGGATCGCCCCCCCGGTTGATCGAGGGAGACTCTTTATGCCGACGACCGTCCTCTCATCTTGCAGACCTAGTGGTGGCAGGCTCCTTCGAGCCACACTGCCCCTCTTGGCGCTTCTCGTCTCGGCGTTTTGGGCGACTTCCGGAGAAGCGGGCTGCTTTCCTGGCAGCTGCTCGTACTCCATCTGCAACACACCTGCAAGCGGTGTGCCGTCCCAACTCTGGGGCTCTCTCGAACCGACGGATCTTGGACTTCTACCCGCGAACCGGGATACCACGGACTTCGACGGTGTCGGGTCCTTCGAGACCAACCCCTACTGGCTCTCGCTCGACGTCGAGCAGGGCTGGGTCTTCACGGCCACTTCGACGCGGGTCCAGATCTGGGATGTTCGCAGCACGCCTGGGTCTCCATCCTTCATGTGGGACCGGGGCATCAACTCTTCGGGCCTGACCTGGGCGGCGGATGCGCATGCGTTCTCGGTCTTCGAGGACATCGACGCCCCGCCGGGCAAGAGCGACCGGATGGCGCTGGTCGGTCGCTATGGTGTCGGGATCGCGATCTACGACACGACGGACAAGATGAGCCCCGCGATCAAGTACCAGGACAACGGACCGGGCACCACACCCAGCCGCAACGCCAAGGGCGTCTATGCCACGACCATCGGCGGCGTCGACTACGCCTTCATCGCCGCTGACGTCTCAGGCGGTGTCTACGCCTACAACATGACGGTGGCCAAGAACCTCAGCAGCCGGTGCACCGAGCGACAGCCCGGAACCACGGTGTGCCCGGGCGTCTATCTGGGCAAGATCGGTACCCGCTCGACCGCCAGTTTCATCGACGGCGCCGGCAACTTCATCGTCTTCAGCTCGAAGTTCTCACCCAAGGGGTTCGAGATCTGGAACGTCAGCAACCCGTCCGCTCCGGTCCAGGTGATGAACGCGCTGTCGACCGATAGCGTCTATGGCGTGGCGCTGTGGCAAGACGGCTCCAGCTACTACCTGGCGCTTCGAACCCCCGGTTCGACGGGCCAGGGGCGGATCTACAACGTCAGCTGCATCACCAATGGCTTTTGTTCCCTGGGCAGCCCGATCTGGACCAAGAGCATGCCGACGAACGGCGACCCGCAGGTCACCGACTCGGCGGGCACCGGCGGCGTTCCCTTCGTCTACTTCGGTGACTCGAACTACTGCCTGTCCGGCAACCAGAACGAGTGGCTCTACAACGTGACGAACCCGGCCTCTCCGGTCGACCTGACACCGCCGGGAACGGTGATCCTCGATGGCGAAGCGGTGAGCTATTGGGGATGGTACTACCGCCAGAATGGCGTCCACGGGTTCAATCGTGTCGCCCCCCGGGTCGGGAAGTTCTACGGCGATTATTTCTACCGTGCCGCCCACGGCATCTTCGACGTCCACCACCAAACCACCGGCTCACCGCCGGTGGCGGCGTTCTCCTGGACCCCGGCACAGATCTACCCGGATACGCCGGTCAGCTTCATCGACCAGAGCACCGGCGGCGGCGTCATGAGCTGGAGCTGGGACTTCCTCCCCGACGGCAACCCGAGCTCGTCGACGGCCCAGAACCCTTCGGGAGTGACTTTCGACTCCGCCGGCACCAAGACCGTCTCGCTCGAAGTTGCCAACATTTCGGGGAGCGATTCGACCTCGCGAAGCGTGACGGTCCTGCCGCCAGAGGCGATGGTGACCAGCGTCTCCGCGACCCCCAATCCCGCGCTCGTGTGCCAGCCCGTCACCTTCACGGCCCAGGGCGCCACCGGCCAGCCTCCTCTGTCCTTCAGCTGGCAGATCCGCCAGGTCGGCGGGGGTGTCGTCGACACCGGCGGCAACGTCAACCCCTTCGTCTGGACTTCAGCCCCCGGGACGACGGTCGGCGTCGGCTACACCGCGCAGGTGACCGTGAGCAACGGTAGCGGCTCGGATTCCGCGACCAGCGCCTCGGTCACCCTCAACGGCCTGCCGGCCCTGCCGTCGAGCGGCGGCTTCGTTCCGACCTACGACGGCCAACCCGCTCCACCGGCGAGCGGCACGGTGGTCTTCCATGCGGGCGTCGCGGGCGCGACGGAATGGAACTGGAATTTCGGCGACGATCCGGGCGGCGGGCCCAACAACGACGGCTACCAGGGATGGACCAACGATCCGGTGAGCGGGCCCAACCCAACGCATACCTACGCCGTCGCCGCCATCTACGATGTCCAGGTCAAGGTGCGCAACTGTCTCGAGGCCGAGCGCGAGAGCTCGGTGCTGAGCGTCGACGTGTCGAACGCCCAACCGCTGGTGGCTGACTTCCTGGCCAGCCTGTTCTGCGGTGGCGGCGTATGTTTCGCCGATGCGGGTGTCGCGATCACCTTCACCGACCGGTCGGAGGGGAACCCCGACCTCTGGGATTACGACTGGGATGGCGATGGATCCTTCGAGGACCCCGACCACGCTTCCCCGGTGACGAGCCACACGTACCAGGATGTCGGGGTCTACCATCCCCGCGTCCGCGTCCGGCGTACCAGCGCCTCGGACGTCTACGAGGACCACCCGCTGATCAACGTCGGCAGCGTGGCGGCCCCGACGATCACGATCACCGGCTCGTCGAGCGTGGCGGCCGGCCACGCCATCGCCTTCACCGCCAGCAGCAGCGGCTGCACGCCCCTCGCGAACGGTTGGAGCTGGTCCACCGCAGGCGGCGCCGGCAGCTCCGCGACCAGCGAAGTGGTGGTCGCCTGGAGCGCTGCCGGCGGCAAGACGCTCGAGGCGACGAACTCCGCGTGTGCCGGCGCGACGGGTACGAAGAGCGTGACGGTGACCGGCTCGACTTCCGGGCTGATGGATGACGGCTTCGAGTCCGGCGACACGAGCAACTGGACCACGGCCGTTTCGGACGGCAACTGAACCGCCGCGCTCCTGACGAAGTCGGTCGAAGCCCGCGGGGGGCAACCCTCGCGGGCTTTTTCTCACCGGCTTCACCCGGTCGCGGTCGGCACACACAGCTCGGCAACGCGGCCCCTCCGGTCTGGGGGCCGTTCCGAGCTCTTCCCCGCCCGTGGCCGATCCCACTGGCGCTGATACCATCGGGGTCCATCACCCACCACCCTCGGAGAGCCCATGGTTCCAGCGACTGAAGCCCTCGAACGTCTGCAGCAAGGAAACCGCCGTTTTGCCTCCAACGTCCGGGGAGCCCAGGTGCAGCTCCAGGGCACGCGGGGGGTGGAGCTACCGACCAGCCAGGAGCCCTTCGCCATCATCCTCGGCTGCTCGGACTCGCGGGTACCCGCGGAGATCGTCTTCGACCAGGGGCTCGGGGATCTCTTCGTGATCCGAGTCGCCGGCAACGTCATCGCGCCATCGCTGGTCGGCAGCGTCGAGTTCGCCGCCGAGCGCTTCGGGACACGGCTGGTGGTGGTCCTAGGCCATACGCAGTGCGGCGCGGTGCTCGCCACGATCGAAGCCCTGCGCGGTCCCGCCGGCCCCTCGTCGCGCAACCTCCAGGCGATCGTCGACCGGGTGCGCCCGTCGCTGCAGCCGCTGCTCGAGACCGAGCTGCGCGACGACCCGGACGCGCTGGTAAAACAGGCCGTGCGCGCCAACATTCGCGCCTCGGCGAACCAGCTGCGTCATGGCTCGCAGATCCTCGAGCAGCTGATCGCGGACGATGGGTTGCTGGTGGTGGGAGCCGAGTACTGCCTTGAAACCGGGGTGGTGGACTTCTTCGACGGCATGCCGCTGGAGTCTTGAGCCGCGGCGAGGAGGATCCCTTGAGCGACGTGGTCAACCTTGCGCAGAAGCTCGCTTCGTTTTCGAGCCATTGGGATCCGAAGATCGTCGGCGAGCTCAACGGTCAGCACGTCAAGCTGGTCAAGCTGCTCGGCGACTTCGTATGGCACTCCCACGAAGCCGAGGACGAGCTGTTCTTCGTGGTTTCGGGCTCGTTCGACATGCTCTTCCGCGACCGGACGGTGACGGTGCGCGAAGGCGAGTTCCTGATCGTCCCCCGCGGGACCGAGCACTGTCCCTCGGCCCCGACGGAAGCCCACGTGCTGCTCTTCGAGCCCGCCTCGACCGTCAACACGGGCACCGCCGGCGGCGAGCGTACCGTGGCGACTCCCCAGCGGCTTTGAGAGACGTTGCAACGAAAGCTACCGACAAGCACCGTTTCGCGCGGTGACCGCTCCCCGCCGAGCCCGCGGCT
>JAGQSE010000708.1 GCA_020439725.1 Acidobacteriota bacterium | reverse complement strand
CGTGGTGGCGCGCTCCGTCGGGGACGCCGCGGCCGCGCTGGCCGGCGACGACCCGCGGCGGCGGCTCAGCGCCTGGTGCGAAAGCGGCGAGCGCGAGATCGCCTTCCTCTTCCCCGGTCTCGGTGGCCAGTACGCCGGCATGGGGCGTGGTCTCTACGACGCCGAGCCGACCTTCCGCGGCGCCGTCGACCGCTGTGCCGAGATCCTCGAGCCGATCCTCGGCGAGGACCTGCGGACGATTCTCTTCGAGGGCGGCGAGCCGGCGGCGGGAGAGGCGTCGCAGGCCAAGGCGCCGGTGGACCTCAAGGCGATGCTCCGCCGCGGCAAGATGGCGGCGGAGGGGCCGCTCCAGCAAACCCGCTACGCCCATCCGGCGCTCTTCGTCATCCAGTACGCGCTGGCCCGGTTGTGGCAGTCCTGGGGGCTCGCCCCCTCGGTGCTCCTCGGCTACAGCCTCGGCGAGTACGTCGCCGCGGTCCTCGGTGGCACCCTCGAGCTCGCCGACGCCCTCGAGCTGGTGGCGCGGCGGGCCCAGCTCATCGAGGAGCTGCCGGCCGGCGGCATGATCGCCGTGGCATTGCCCGAGGACGAGGCCGCGGCCCTCGCCGCGGCGGTCTCGCCGGAGCTGGCGGTGAGCGCGGTCAACGGTCCGGAGCAGACCGTCGTGGCAGGTCCCGCGGCGGCGGTGACGGCGCTCGAAGAGAGGATGGCGGCGGACGGTGTCGCCGGCCGCCGGCTCCAGGCGGGGCACGCCTTCCACTCGCCGATGATGCGGCCGGTGGCGGCGGCCATCGAGGAGCTGGTGGCGGGCTTCGAGCTCAAGCCGCCGAGGCGGCCGTGGATCTCGAACGTCACCGGCGCCGAGGTGCGGGCCGAGGACGCCGTCGACCCGGCCTACTGGGCGCGGCACACGGTGAGCCCGGTGCGCTTCGCCCGCGGCATCGAGACGCTGCTCGCCGAGCCCGGGCGGTTGCTGGTCGAGCTGGGGCCGGGACAGACCCTGGCTTCCCTCGTCCTCCAGCACCCGGCGGCGGCCGCCGCTTCGCCGACGGTGTTGTCGGCGCTGCGCCACGACTACGAGCGCGAGGACGACGTGGCCTTCGCCCTCGGCGCCCTGGGCAAGGCCTGGCTCGCCGGCGCCCGCCCCGAGTGGCCCAAGGTCCACGGTGGCGAACGGCGCCGACGGCTGGTCTTGCCGACCTATCCCTTCGAGCGCAAGCGCTACTGGATCGTCACCTCCGACGTCGCCCAGGCGCCGGCGGAGAGCATCGAGGTCGGCGCTCTGGCGGTGCCCGGCTGGCGGCGTACCGAGCCCCTGCCGGCGAACCCTCGGATGGCCGCGGCGCGCACCCGCTGGTGGTTGCTTTGCGGCGACCTTCCCGGCGGCGACGGTCTCGGCGACGACGGCTTTGCCGACGAGGTGGCGGCCCGGCTCGTGGATCGTGGGGCGACGGTGGAGCGTGTCGCGGCCGACGAAGCGCCGGGCCGTCTGGTGGATCTTGCCGCCGCCGACCGGCCGGCGGCGATCCTCGACCTGGCGAGCGCCGGCTTAGGCCTCGAGGGCTGTGGGCGTCTCGAGGCCCTTGCCGCGGCGCTGGCTGGCGAGGCCAGCCCGCGCACCGAGCTGTGGCTCGCCGGCAGCGGGCTGTTCGACGTGGTCGGTGGCGAGGTCCTCGACGCCGGTGCCGGGGCGCTGGCCGGCGCTCTCGGTCCGCTGGCGGTGCACCATGGCTTCGCCGCCGCTGTGGTCGACGTCGATCCGGGGGCGGCGGGCTCGCCCCAGCGCCGTCGGGCGGTGGCGCAGCTCGTTTCCGAGTTGGGCAGCGAGCTTGCCTCCGAGCCAGGCAGCGAGCCGGCCGGTGGCCCTTCCGCCCCGGGCCGGGCGGTGGCTTTCCGCGGTCCGCACCGCTGGCGCCCCGCCGCGGAGCCCGCTGCGGAGCCCGCCGCGGCCGCCGAGAGTCTGGCGGGCGCCGGCTTCCACCTGCTCTTCGACGGGCTCGGGGACCCGGGGCACGCCTTCGCCGAGGCGCTGACGGACACCGGAGCCGCCCTCGTCCTGGTCGAGCCGGCGGGTTTCCCGGACCGCGAGGAATGGGCCGGCTGGCTCGACTCGGACGCTTCCGGGAGCCTCCTGGCGGAGCGCATCCGCCGCGCCCAGGCCCTCGAGGAGAGCGGCGCCGTGGTCCGCATCGTCGGCCCCGAGCGTACCGACGCCGACGCCGTGGCGGTAGTGGTGGCCCGGGCTCGCGAGGACTTCGGCGACCTCGGCTGCGTGGTCTACGCCCCGACGGCGCCGGTGGAGGAGAGCGGTGCCGCGGGTCTCGATCACCTGCACCGGGTGGCGCTGGGCTTGGACGCGCTGGAGACGTCGACCGCCGAGGCGCGGGCGGCGCTGCTGGTGGCCGACGCCGCGGTGGCGCCCAGCGACGCCGGTGCCGGTGCCGCGGCGGCCGCCGCCTGGAGCGAGCTGCTGG
>JAGQSE010000707.1:1297-1752 GCA_020439725.1 Acidobacteriota bacterium | reverse complement strand
GAACCTGTCCAGCCGGCAGGAGACCTGCCATCTCACGGGCTAGGTGGGCGAACTTCGCGTCTGCCTCGCCGGCGACCAGCGTCACCGGCAACTCGAGGGCGGCCAGCCGGGATCGGTAGTCGGGCATCTCGGCGAGCCCCAAGGCCCGCAAGGCGGCTGCCAAGGCCGGGGCATCGAGCCGAGCCCGGAGGTGGCGCTGGCACCGGCGCTGTTCGGGACTCTGCGTCGCGAACAGCGGTTGGCTCTCCCAGGCGTCGAGGAAGGCGTCGAGGCCCTGGTCTTCGAGCTGTCGCGCCCAGGTCTCGTCGCCGACACGGCGGGCGGTACCGTCCCCCTCGGTCGCGAGCCCCGGGTTGGTGCCGATCAGCGTGGCGCCGGAGAAGCGGTCGGGGTGCGCGGCCAGCAGCCCCAGGGCCAGACGCCCACCGAGCGAGTAGCCGGCGAGGTGCATCGGC
>JAGQSE010000707.1:0-1184 GCA_020439725.1 Acidobacteriota bacterium | reverse complement strand
ACTCGCGCAGCTCCGCGGGAAGGTGGGAGACCACTGGTCGCCAGACCTCGGGCAGCCCGGCGAAGCCGTGGATCAGTACCAGCCGGGGAATGCTCACCGTGGCTCCCCGGCGGCGAGACGGCGTTCCAGCTCGTCGACCAGCGCTTCGGTACCGGCGGCAGCGCCGTGCGGCGGCACGATCGCTTCGATGAGGGTCACGCGGGACTCGGTCAGGGCGTCGGCCAGCGCCGCGTCGAGCTCGGGGACCGCCGTCACGCGCCGGTAGCCTAGACCGAAGAGGCGCGCCGCGGCCTCGAAACCCAACCCGTGGGGAGTCGTCCAATGGCTGAGCAGCGGCTCGGCGACGGTGCCGGGGAGCGGCAGCTGCTCGAAGATCCGGCCGCCGTCGTTGTTGATCACCACCAGGGCGAGGGGACCTTGGACGTGGCGCGCGGTGGCCAGCCCGCCGAGATCGTGGAGAAAGCTGACGTCGCCGATGAGGAGCGCCGCGGGTGTACCAGCGGGCAGCACGGTGGCGGCACCGGTGGCGCCGGAGACGACGCCGTCGATGCCGTTGGCGCCGCGCTGGCTCCACACCGCGAGTGATTTCGTGGCCGGCGGGGCCCACAGGTCGACTTGGCGGATCGGCAAGCTGTTGCCCAGGGCGAGGAGCGAGCCCTCTGGGAGCGCGGAGACCAGACGCCGGGCGACGGCGCCCTCGGTGAGCGCCTCTCCGGACGTGTCGAGGACGGAGTCGGCGGCTTCCCAGCTGGCCCGCTCCGCCGCCCTGACCTGGCGGCGCCAGGTGTCCCTGGCTTCGCCGGCAGGCCGAGTTCCCCGCGCCTCGACGGCCCGGGCCAGGGCCTCGGCTCCCGCATCGATGCCGGCGAAGACGAACCAGCGGGCAGAGCTCGACGGGTCCTGCCAGCCATGGGCCGAGATCACCGCCAATTCGGGCTCGTGGCGGGCCAGATAGCGAGCCCAGGCGCCGGAGGTCGGCGGTGGACCCAGCTGGAGGACGACCTCGGGACCCGGACCCTCGAGCCAGCTGGACGTGCGGAGAAAGGCGTCGAAGCCGCCGCACCGAACCAGGTTCTCGGCCTCGAGCTCCGGGGCGAAGCGAAGCTGGCTGGCGGCTTCGGTCAGCACCGGATAGCCCGTGGCGCGGGCGAGGCGGGCCACCGCGGTTCGCGCCTGCTGCTGGG
>JAGQSE010000706.1 GCA_020439725.1 Acidobacteriota bacterium | reverse complement strand
CTCGATGGGTCGTCCGCGTCACGACCCTCGTTGGAAGGTGGGTCTTAGTCCCAGTCTGAAACATCTCCAGACTCGAAACCATCTTCGAAGACATCTTCCGCCCCTGCAAGCGCCAGGGTCGCGCGGATGATCCCCTGCCCTGCGTTGACATCCGGTCCGATGTCTTCGGTATCCAACGCGGCTGCGGTCAGAACGGCCTCCAGCTCCTCGTGCGTGATTCCCGGCCAAACGTCCAACACCAGGGCCGCGATGCCCGCAATGTGAGGCGCGGCTGCAGACGTGCCGGCAAACGGCGAGAAACCGGGCGTCGTCACGGATACTCGGTCGGCTCCCACGTAGTTCGGTTTGTCGCGGAGAACACCGCCAGTGGAAGAAAAGTCGCCGGGTGTTAGCGGGTCGCCGTCCGCTGTGAAAAAGACCCTCCGGGGCCCGTCTGAGCTGAAGTTCTCTACGGGGTTCGCGAATCCAGTGAAGGCTCCGCCGCCAGCAGTGCCCACGTCGGTGGCCGCGATCGTAAACGCGCCTTGCGCACCTTGGACACCGGCCGACGCACCCTCCGTTCCATGCTCGAGGATTCCCAAACCAGCAGTCATGCGGAGATACCGGGGCGCGCCATCAACGAGGGTCACCACCAACTGGTTGTCGGTGTCATCCTCAGTTCGCAGGAACTGCTCGACCGGGTCTCCATCTCCTTCTTGTGGCTCATCGCTGAAAGCCAGAAGACCACTTCCGGCGCTGTTGAACAGGGCGAGGCGGTAGTCGTTGCCCGATGCTCCAAGCGGGTCTGCCCACTCCAGCACGTACCTCGTAGGGTCTGAGGGACTACCGGATGTCGTATCCGTCAGGATCCGGTTCGTGTTGTCGTTGGTGCCATCCCAGTCATGCGTGTTGCCTGCGGGCACCATGAAAGAGTCGAAGTCGCCCTCCCAGGTTCCGGAGGTGCCCTTCTTCTCGCTACCGCGGTTCCCAGCGGCCACGAATACGAACACGTTGTCCCCAGCAAGCTCGTCGATCGCCTGCGCCACGGGGTTGTCCTGGAACGCGGTCAACGGGATCGTGGAGGACACCGACATGGCGATGACCTTGCACCCCTCGTCACGAAGAAGTCGAAGGCGATCTCCCGTAACGACTTGACTTGGGTCCCATTGCGCGAACGCCAGGCTCGCACCAGGCGCGATGTCATGCAGGATCTCCAGGATCGCAGTTCCGTGATCGCCGCCGGCCGCGGCAGGTACGAGGACATCGACCGCCGGTAGCTCTCCTGCCGTCTGGACGGCAACGAGCGAGTCGAGACCGTCGTCGAGGACACAGGCCTTGACCCCGGATCCGTCGACCCCGTACTGAACGCGGGCGTCGTCGATCTCGTGAGCAACGACTCCCTCCGAGACCACCTCGCCCCGCGAACGCGCCTCCTCCGGGATCTCTCCCGTGGGAACCCGTCTCGGCGGAGGGAAGTAGGGCCTGATCTTCTTGACCGCCGGAAGTCCCGCGACCACCCGGAGGTCTTCAGGCCGCAAGAAGGTGCTCAGCGCGCCGGTATCCTCCACAACCGTCCGGCTGCCGCGCTCCATGACTACCCGAATCAAGTCCTCCTCCTCGATTACGCCCTCCACTCGCACCAAGACGCCGCCGCGTGAATCTTGCAGCAGAGCCGCCTTCCAGAGCGGAGCAGCCTCGGCGAACCTCTCCGGCTCTTGCCACCGACGTAGTTCTAGCGCCAACGAGCTGTCGAGCTTCTTCTCCCATTCCGAAAAGGAGCCGACCTCGCTCGCCATGAACTCCATCTGCGCCCAGCCTTCCTCGGTGATTTGTCCGGGCACTTGGAGCGTGGGTAAGAGGAGGGCTGCTGCAAGAAGGATCTTCGTCGTGGGTCTCATCAGTCACTCTCGTGGTGGTCAAACTCGTAAAAGGCGGGATTCCTGATTTCGAGCTGGGAGAGACGGCAAAGCTCTTCCAGTTGGTGCAAGTTGAAGGAGGTCATCGTCGACCCGTCCCAGGGCTCTTCGAACTCGAGCTCGTCCAGCAGCTCCTCGGGCAGCTCTCCGATCAAGTAGGCCCGCAATCGGCCCTCACCAACAAACTCGGCTTCGGAAGGAAGGTGAGGTGGCCGGACGAGGAGATTCTTGTAGACGAGAAGTTCTACCAGGTAGACGCGATCCGCGTTTGGGCAGAGTCCTTCGTGCTCTGCCGCGACCTGCTTCGTCGTCTCGCGGAAACTCGGACGCGGTTCAGCTGATCGTTCCTCGGTCCGGACGCACCCTGCAACGGAGGCGAAAAGGAGGGCAAGGAACAAGGCTCGGTATGTTGGTCGCCTGGCTCGGCCTTCACCGCCAATTGGCTGGGCTCGCGGAATGCGAGCCTCGACTTCCGGTATGGGCCGCGGGGCGGCCTGCTGGCTGCGAGAAGGCGACATGAGATGGGCCCTGGTTCTCTGGCGACCGTACCACTGGTCGATGCCAAGCTCCATGATGGAGAGCCAACAGGGGCCAGAACGTTTCTCGAACTGGTTCTTCAGGGTGTCCGAGGTCTCCGCGGGCGAACCCAGAGTCTGGCTCAAGTCCTCTCAGCGCCTCGAGACCTGTCGTCGACTGATCTCGCCAAGTCCCGAAGCTCGTCGCCGTCCTCGCTGCGTAGGGCCTCGTCCTTCGCGCGTCGGCTGCGCAGACTCGCCCACCCAGACCTCTTGACGTCAGCCCTTCCCGAGATTGAGGGCACAGCGGCTCGCGCTCGTCCACCGAGCGCCGAGTCCTCGAAGTACTTCAGCTTCGCCGCGTAGATCGGCAGCTCCCCCGCCACGAAGACCACCTCGTGGCCTGCGTCGAGTCGCATCGCCTCGTCCGGCGTGAGAAGCCGTCGGCGCACCTCCTGCTGGGTGATGTGCCGATGGTCCATCACCAGATCGAACCGGCCGCCGCGGTAGGAGACCTGCTTGTGCGAGACGGTGGTGTCGCCGGCCATCTGGGA
>JAGQSE010000705.1 GCA_020439725.1 Acidobacteriota bacterium | reverse complement strand
CGGCTCGGCGCCACCGACGAGATACCCCTGCGGCTCGCCGAGGACGAGAGTTTCCAGGTCCGGGCGGCGGTGGCCACGGCGGCCGGTTCCCGCACCGACCCCGGCAGCCTCGAGACCCTCGAAGGCCTTGCCGAGGACCCGCGAGTGGCGGTCCGCACGGCGGCGGTGACGGCCCTTGCAGAGCGGCTCGGGGAGCGCGCGCTACCCAGGCTCGAGACGCTGGCGGTGAGCGACGACTGGCGGCTCCGGAGCACCGCGGCGCGAGCCGCCGGCGGGCTGGGCGAGGCGGGCCGGCCGCTGGTCGAGACGCTTCTGACGGACGCCGATACGCGGGTACGAACAGCCGCCCTCGAGGCCCTGGGGGCTTTCGGCGACGCCCGCGATGCCATCGTCGAGGCCCTCACCGCCGACGACCTGGCGGTACGGGGTACCGCCGTTCAGATGGTCCCCGAGGCGGGTATCGAAGACGCCGCGGCGCTCCTCGATTCCGCCTACCAGGGCGCCGCCGGAGATTCCTGGACCGAGGTCCGTGAGGGCGTCGTCGACTCTCTCGCCAAGGTCGAGGGTGGCGAGCCGCTGCTCCGGCGCATCGCGAGCGAGGACCCGGCGGCTTCGGTGCGGGCGCGGGCGCGCACGGCTCTCGACGGCCTGGGCGCCGAGGTGCCGGCCGCGGGCGAGCCGGCGCCGCCACCGGGTCCCTCGCCCTATCTCGGGGTGAGCTTCGAGCACGACCCCCTGGTCTCCCTCGAGACTGACCGCGGCGAGCTGCGCATCCGCGTCCTCGCCCACCAGGCGCCGATCCACGCCGCCCACTTCGTCGACCTGGTCGACCAGGGTTTCTACGACGGGTTGATCTTCCACCGGGTGGTCCCCAACTTCGTCGTCCAGGGGGGCGATCCGCGGGGCGACGGCTGGGGAAGCGGCGACCTGACGCTGCGCGACGAGATCCACCCGGGGGCCTTCGTGCGAGGTTCCGTCGGCATGCCCAAAGCGGGCAAGGACACCGGCGGCTGCCAGCTCTTCATCACGCACCTGCCGACACCGCACCTCGACGGCAACTACACGATCTTCGGCCAGGTCGAAGAGGGCCTCGACGTCGTCGACGCCCTCGAGGTCGGCGACCACATCGTCCGCGCCCGCGTCCTCGAGCGCTGAGCGCGAGGCTCCAGGGCCTCAGTCCCGGACCGGGTCGAGACGCGGCGCCGCGGCGAGCATCATGGCGTAGTGCTCGCGGATCCGGTCGAGGGAGACGCGGTTCAGGAAGGCCGAGTAGGCGAGATACGAGACCAGGAACCGCAGGTCGCGGATCCATGGCGGGACGAAGCGCGGTGGCCGGCACAGCCCCTGATGGCTGAGCTGGCAGAGGGCCGGTACGTCCTCGATGTCGAGCTTGCCGCAGAACAACAGGCGCAAGCAGTCCGAGCGTCCGGCGGCGACGGCGGCGCGCAGGAAGTTGTGGACCCGGAGCAGGCCGCCCAGATAGACGCAATCTTTCGTAAACGGCGCGCCGCCCGCAAGGACGCCGCCGCGAAACACCCGCCGCGTGCTCTCGAAAGCTTGCTCGCGCTCGATACCCTGGTCCGCGAAGTAGCGGTAAACCTCGAGGAAGTCGGCGCCGTCGACCGCCATCTGGATGGCCAGCACGCGCAGGACCAGGCGCTTCAACCGATCCGGATCGAGCGTGCCGCTCATCAGCTCGGCGAAGACCGCGAGCCCCTCCTGGGTCCGTGTCGTCCCCGGGTGGCCGGCGGCGAGGATCGGTAGATCCACTTGCTCGCGGCCGTTGAGCGAGGTGGCGACGTGGACCAGCGCCTCGTGGTGGATCAGCTGGTAGACGTCGCGATCGGTGAAGCAGGCGTTGCGGCGGATGCGGATGGCGCTGGGGCCGGCCAGGGCGTTGGCCGACAGCTGGTCGACCACCACCACCTGCGGCGCCCGGTCGCCGAACTCCTTCTCGACCGCGGCGCGAATCCGATCTGCGACCCCCTGGGCGAGATGGCAGGCCGGGTCAGGGGCACCGAGATCGACGTCGTCGAGACCCTCGAGGATCGCGATCAGCTGGCGCGCCAGGTCGAGGGTGGTCGAGACGCCGTCGGCGATGGGGTCCTCGGGACCGCCGTAGAGCTTCCGGGACCAGCGGTAGAGCTCCGGTGTGCCGATGCCGGCGAGCATCCGGGCACCGCCGCCGATGGCGTCGGCCTGCCGTGACAGCCAATCGTCGATCACGCCCTCGGGGCGCAGCAGCGTCCGTGCCGCGGTCAGGGCCTCGAGGGTCGGCGACGGATCGAAGGTCGGGTACTCGACCCGGGGCAGCTCGCGGGCACCGGTGGCGAAGAAGGACTCCCGCACCGACGGGCTCCAGGCCACCGTGCGGAGCACCCGGACCGGTCGCTCGGCCTGGCGGAGCAGGTCGCAGATGCGTCGCAGGCGCTCGGCTTCGGCGTTGTCGGAGGCGCTCGGCGAGGTGGTCACGGTGGGATCTTGCGCGCCTTCCCGAAGACGAGTCAAGGCTCGTCCGCGGCCTCGGGAAGGTCCGGGCGGACCACCAGCGCCGCGAGACGGCTGCCCTCGGGCAGGTAGGCGTACCACAGGTACTTGCCGGGCGCGGGGAGGTCGACGGACCAGCCCGCCTCGGGCAGCGCCGGCAGGTCGGAGACCGTCTCGCCGCGGAGGGTGGCGACCCGCAGCCGAGCCGGCGAATCGACCCGACCGACCGGCCGTACGAGGTAGCTGCCGGCCGGGAACGAGCCCTTGAGCAGCGCCCACTGGCCGGGCCGGGTGAATCGCACCGGCGCGTCCGCCCGGGGCGGGCGCATCGAGCCGTCGGGGACGAAGGCGCCTTCGGTGCCAAGACGCTGTCGTCGCGGCGGGTCGGTGAGATCCTGCGGTACGACCCGGAAAAGCCGCAGCCAGGGGCCCCGCCGGAGCCAGGTCGGGTGGAAGTCGGCGACCTCCTCGTAGCCCCCGAGCATGGTCCGGTACCGCTCGGCGTACTCCTCGTGGTGCTCTTCGCGGAGATTGCCGGGCTCGAGAAAGCGGGCGTAGGCGTTGTAGGCCAGGAAGACGAAGTCCTGGTCCGTCGCCACCAGCTCCTCGGGGGAGAGGCGCGCCGCGAAGCGGATCTTGGTCAGCGCATAGCGCGCCGGGTCGAGCCGCGGCGTGTAGGACTCCTGGACGATGGCGACGCCGGGGGGCAGATGGTCTTCGATCCAGGCGGCGGCGACCTCGCGCGTGCTCGCCCGGGCCAGCCCCACCGCCTGGACCGAGGTCCGGTACACCGGCAGCGCCAGGCACGCCGTGACCAGGCCGAGCGTCGCGAGACGCGGTAGGGCGGTGCGCCGGCGGTCCTGCCACACCCGGCCGAGCCGGCGGGCGCAGGCGGCGACTCCCGCTCCCAGCAGCACGGCGGTGACCGGCACCACCGGGTGGAGGTTGCGCAGCACCACCATGTGCATCGAGACAATGAGCGTCAGATAGGCGAGGGGGAAGGCGAGGAGCCAGACGGCGAGAACCCGGTGCCGGCGGGGCAGGAGCAGCAGCCCGCCGAGCCCGAGAACCGCCGCCGGCAGACCGAAGGTGGCCAGCAGGTGACCGGCGTAGTACAGCGCGTGGCTGTCCGGCAGGACGCCGATCCAGCCGCCGCGGGAGTACTGGTTGAGACCGAAGAGCATGCCCTGGTCACCGAGGGCGTGGCGCGGCGCCCACAGCAGGCTGGGCATCGCGGCGACTAGCGCGATGATGGCGGCCAGAGCGGCCCACAGCAGCGACCAGGACCAGCGCCGGGTGCGCAGCCGGCCGCGCAGCCAGGCCGCGGCGATGGCCATGGCGACCACCCCGGCGGGGTATTTGGTGGCCGCCGCCAGTCCGGCCAGGATCCCCGCCAGCAGGTAGTCGCGGAGCGTCTCGCGGCGGAGCAGACGGCTCACGGGGAGCAGGCAGAAGGTCGCGAGGCAGGCCGAGGGAACGTCGGCGATGATCAGGTGCGAGCCTTCGTTGAAGAGCGGCGAGAAAACGAAGAGCAGCCCGCCGAGCACCCCGCCGGAGATCCCGGCGAGCCGCCGCCCGAGCCCGAAGACCGGTACCACGGTCGCCGCGCTGAGCGCCGCGACGACCAGGCGGAGGGTGAGCCAGTCGCGGGCCAGCGGCTCGGTCACACCAAAGATCTGCCCCACCAACCCGGCCCAGACTCCGGGGAAAAGGCCGGCAAGCCATAGCGCGAAGGCATAGGCGTAGTAGAGGAGGTGCGGATAGATGAAGCTCCAGCGCAGGAGCTCGCCGCGGTCGATCTCGGTGGCGTGGTGGTAGTACGTGCCCTCATCGCGGTAGGCGCGCTCGCCGACCTCGAAGTCGGCGCCCGCGAAGCGCACCGTGGCGGCCAGCAGGAGCAGGGCGAAGAGCCACCGCCGGCGCGCGGCGCCCGGCCCCGGCAGCAGCGTCGCGCGGGTCCCGAGCACCGCCAGGACCACCAACGCGAAGAGCGTCGCAGGCAGCAGCCCGCGGCCCAGGGCGCGACCGCCATGGTCGGTGACGTCGGCCAGCCAGCAGGCCGCCAGGCCGAGAAGCCCGAGGCCGAAGGCGAGGAGCGCCCAGCGGGCGGCATCGCGGCGGAGGCTCGGCGACCGGCGGGTAGCGGCGGGGGTGGTCATGGCGGTCGGGGTGTCGGGGGACCTTGGGCGGTTCGCGGTTTCGGGCTCCGCGGCGCGTTCTTACCACAGCCCGCCACCGGAGCGGCTGTCTCGAGTCGTCGCCCCTTGAGGAGGCCTTGCCTTTTCTCGGCGTCGAGAGCGAGACAGAATGGAGTCATGGGCTTCGAGACTCCACGGCTCGACTCCGATCCGCGAGGTCGCATCCGATGATCCTCGCCCTCGCGTCTCTGGGTTTCTTCCTCGGTCTCCACTTCGTGGTCTATCGACGGCTCGCGGCGCCCTTTCACCTGCAGCTCAAGGTGTCGCGGGGTATCGCGTCCGTGGTGCTGGTGGCGGTGGGGCTCGCGTCGCTGGTCCGGTTTTGGCCCATGTGGCGCCACGCCTTCCTCGATCCGCAGCCGGCGACCTCCTGGGCGGTCGGCGCCGTGCTCTTCCTGGCCGGCCATCTGGTGGCGGACCTGTTGTGGCTCGGAGTCGGCGTGGTGGCCGCCGGGTCGAGCCCGCGTCGTGATCTGGTCGTCCACCACCTCGTCGGGTTGGTGGCCTGTTCCCTGTCCTTGGGCCTGGGCTTCGGTCAGGCGCTCATCGCCGTCGCGCTCACCGCCGAGGCGATGCCGGTGGCGACG
This sequence comes from Acidobacteriota bacterium, assembly GCA_020439725.1. GTDB lineage: Bacteria > Acidobacteriota > Thermoanaerobaculia > Multivoradales > JAHZIX01 > JAGQSE01. Next base: position 1,321 of record JAGQSE010000705.1, on the reverse strand, counting down.
GGGATCGGGGCCGTCGGTCGGATCACCGAGAGCGCTCGCCTCGAGCACCTGGCGAGCAACGCCGGTCTTCTCGTCCTGCTGTTGTGGCGGCTGCCCGCGTGGCTGTTGGTGATCACCGCCTGCGTCCTGGCCCTGGCCCGCCATGGCGGCCCGGTGGTGCCGCCCCGGCTCTACCTGCTGTGTATCGCCGCGGCGGCCGCCCTCGTCGGTCTGGACGTCTTCTGGGTCCAGCGAGCCCTCGCCTCCCGCCGCGTCGTGGCGGCCCCGGCCGGAGCGACACCCCGATGAGGGTCACCGCACGACGGCCTCGGCACGGGGGCCGCCGGCTGGCCCTCGTCGTCGTGGGGCTCCTCATGGCCGGCCTGGCTCTCGCGCTCGCGGCCTGCGGGCGTGGGGAGATCGACCTGGTGGTCCAGAACCGTGGTGAAGGTCCCCTCCGGAACCTGGTGCTCCACCTGGGAGAGAGCGAGGCGACCGTCGATCGCCTCGACCCGAAGACCGAGGCCGAGGTGCGGTTGTCGTGGGAACCGGGCGAGACCCTCGAGCTGCGCTGGCACGACGCCACCGGTCGCGCGCGCTACGCGACCCAGCAGGTCGGGCCGTTGCTCCAGGACGGAGCCCGGCGGCTCGAGCTCCAGATCCGCGCCGGCGACGTCCTGCTGCGCCGTGCCGGTCCTTGAGCTCGAGAGATCCCATGAAGCTCAAGGAGACCTGCTGCCGAAAGTTCGAGGAGAAGGGGCGCTACTGCAAGGCCTGCCCTCTGGCCGCCGCCGGCAAGAAGGGCAGGAAGGCGAAGAAGAAGCACAAGAAGGGCAAGAAAGCGGGGGCAAAGGGCCGCGGCTAGGAGCTTCGCCGTGCGGTCACGAAGCTCCGGGCTGGTAGACTGACGGAGCTCTCCCGTTTCGTCGAACCGACCCGAAGCCCGACCGCGCTGACCCCGTTGCCTCGCGAGGAGACGTCATGACGACTACTTCATCGTCCCCCTGGCTCAAGATCCTCAGTCTCTTGCTGCTCCTCCTCGGCCTGGTCGCCGTCGGGTTGTGGCAATGGAGCGAGCACCAGGCTGCCGTCGAGCACCGGCGCCTCGGCGAGGAGGCCGACTCCCGGGTCGCCGCCTGTCAAGCGGACAGCGCCGAGACGGTCGCCCGCCTCACCGAGCGGGAGGCCGAGTCCGTCGCCCGGGCCTTCACCTCCGGCTCTTACCCGGCGATCCTCGGCGGCGACCGCTCCGCCGTCGATGCCGCCATCGGGCAGCTCGTCCAGCTGCCGCAAGTGGCCTTCGTCCACGTCCTCGGTGCCGACGGCGCGATCCTCGCAACGA
>JAGQSE010000704.1 GCA_020439725.1 Acidobacteriota bacterium | reverse complement strand
CAGCGACATCCGCAACGGCTGGATGGCCGTCGTCGCCGCGATTTTTCGCGCGCTCGGTGCCCCTCAGGCGGTCTGGAGCTCCGAGTGGTGCGGAATGCATGCGGAGGACGTCGCCACCTTCGACGAGGTCACGACCTTTGTGGAAGCGAACCCGCACCTGCGGGCGCCCGAGCTCGAGAACCTCAAGGCGGCACAATATTTCCTGCAGCCCATCGCCTGATCCCGTTCAGCTTGGGCACGCACTCGCTGCACGACCTTCACCAATCCCAAGAGGAACCCCGCCATGGCCAAGTACTTGATCTCGTTCCCCAGCGCAGCGATGGACATCCCCGCCGGCGAGTTGGAGGCGGTAGGCCGAGACGCCCACGCCGTGATCGAAGAGGCCAAGGCCGCCGGCGTCTACGTCTTCGCCGGTGGTATCGACGAGACTGTGCCGCCCGTGCTCGTGTCCGGCGACGGTACCGTCGCCGAAGGTGGCTACCCCTGGGCACCGACCCTCGACGGCGGCTTCGCGGTGTTCGAGGTGCCTTCGCGCGAGGAGGCCATCACCTGGGCCGCGCGCATCGCAAAGGCCTGCCGCTGCGCCCAAGAGCTCCACGTCTTCCAGTTCGATTCGCAGTCGTGAGGGCAGAGGATGTGTAGACTGTGTTTGTGGTTTGCTGGCGCAGCCGCCCGATTGAGCGAAGCGCTTGGCGTGTTGCTTGTGCCGACGCCGCGCGCTAACCAGTGCGTATAGGAAAGAATCAATGGCACTCTCGAGAAGGAAGACGACCATCGTCCTAGGCGCTGGCGCGAGCTGCGAAGTAGGACTTCCCGTTGGTCGAGAGCTCAAAGGTCGAATCGCTCGGCTGATAGATATCCGCTACGAGCATGGTTTCAAGAGAATAAGTGGTTCGGAGGCAATCAATTCGGCATTTGAGGCTAAGGTTCGCATGGAGGGTGCAGGGAATATAAATCCATATTTGCATGCATGCTGGAAAATTAGAGATGCCATGCCTCAAGCAATCTCGATTGATAACTATTTAGATGTACACGCGGATGACGAAAAGACTGTGACGGCTGGGAAGTTGGGTATCGCCCGGGCGATCTTGGAGGCTGAGGGTTCTTCTGCTATTAGCGTGAATCAACGGGGCGGCCAGGAGGGGTTTGATTTCGGCCGGTTGGAGGATACTTGGTTCAATAAGTTTGTTCAAATCCTTACCGAGAACTGTCGGTTGGGGGATTTATTGGAGCGGCTGTCCAATTTATCGGTAATCTCGTTCAACTACGATCGCTGCTTCGAGCACTTCTTGTACTGGGCCCTGCGGAATTACTACAGACTTGGGTCGGATGAGGTTGCTGAGATGCTGGCAACTCTCAATCTCTATCATCCTTATGGGCGAGTAGGCTCGCTTCCTTGGCAGAGGCAAGAAACACCAGTCGGCTTTGGAGCTCTATCGCAGTCGCAGAGCCTCTTGAGTATCTCTGGGAAAATTCGTACCTTTACAGAGGGGACGGATCCGGAAGCCAGCGACATCGAGTCCATTCGGAGAGCGGTAAGGGAATGTGATCAGCTTATTTTTCTTGGGTTTGCATTTCACCCAATGAATATGAAGTTGCTTTCCTCTACCGAAGACGGCTCCGCGCCGAAGACCGCCTACGGTACTGCGCTAGGTCTCTCTGAATCGGATAGCCAGATGATTAAAGAGGAGGTGGGGGCACTGACTGGAGGCGAAATGAGGAGGGTTGAGGTGAGGAATGATCTCACCTGCTCGAAATTGTTCGATGAATATCGTCGGAGTTTTGCTTTACGATAGGATGGTGATGAATGAATATGGCGATGGCGCCTAGTTTAGCCATCGAGCTGTAAGAAGCATTGCCTCCTGCAAAGAGCCCTGTGTGGGTCGGTTGCGAACAGATCCAGAGCAGAGGAGTGGCTGACGATCAACCCCATCGCACAAGAATGTGTCTCTGCGCCTAGGCAGACACCCTAGGCTCAGTCTGCGGCAAGAAATGAGTCACGATAATCAGCCATTTCTTGAGGAACTGGACTTCCTGGCAGTAGCCTTTAGATCTAGACTGCTTCAGCTTCCGCGGGCACCGGTGCTCGTTTGACGGTGACGTGGCTTGGATTACGAGACCAGCAGCTTCGCTTCCGCCCTCCGACTAGCCCAAGAGATAAGCTCTCACGCCCCCCTACCCTCCCCAGGCAGCCGCGGAAAGGCAGTAGCCGCTTCCACCGCGCCGCTCCGCCCCCTCTCATCCACCCGCACCCCAGCCCACCGCAAGCGGTCGCGGTCACCGGTGCGCTCGACTTCACGGAGGCAGACGCCGAGGTTGGGGTGGAGGCGGTCTTCGAAGGCTTGGAGGTTGTCGATGGAGACGTGGACGGGTTGGCGCCAGTCGATCATGCCTTCACCGATCCACACCGTCAGCTCGGCGACGTGGCGGCGGCGGATGTCCAGGCGTTGGCCGTCGATGCGGCCCTGGAGATAGCCGAGGCGGGGGAGCACCGTGCTCGCCAAGGCTTTCTCGCGCGACATGCCGGGGCGTTGCGGGATCTGCAGGCGCTCGCCCCAGGCGTCGCCCTGCCAGCGGTGGGCTTCGAGCCAATAGGCGTGACCCTGGTGGACGTGGCGGAAGGTGTGCTCGACGCGTCTCGGGTAGGCGATGCGGCGGCTTTCGAGGACTTTCTGCAGCGGGCCTTTCGATGGCCAGACGCCGCCGTGGGCGGCGCCGGCGACGGGGTGGTCGATGACGTCGAGGCCTTTCTCGCGGAGGAAGCGCGAGAAGCTCTGGTTGATCTCGGACATCGTGCCGCAGTGGCGGCGGCGGCCTTCGAAGCCGGGGACGGGGGTGCGGTCCTTGGCGCCCCAGGCGTGGAGGATCGGCAGGTGCGCGAAGTTGGGCGCCAGCGCCTCCCACAGGCCCTCGACGTCGGCGGGGGCGCTGAAGGTGGCGGTCATCGGCACCGCGCCGGCGAGCTGGTCGGTGTGGAGGATGGCGAGGGTCCACGCGGCGTAGCCACCGAGCGAGTAGCCCAGGGCGTAGATCCGGTCGCTGTCGAGGTGGAGCTCGCGGCGCAGGTGGCGGAGGACCAGCAGGTGCTCGGCGCTGAACGGGGCCGGCGCGTCGATCACCGTCTGGCGGTAGTTGGTCGGCGCCGCCAGCACGAAGCGCTCGACCAGCGGGCCCAGCGCCTTCTCGGCCCGCGGCAGGAAGCTCGGTCCGTCCTTGCCGCCCGAATGCAGCGCGAGGATCAGCGGCCACGGCCGGTCGGGGGTGTAGCCGCGGGGGATGCGCAGCGTCATGCGCCGACGCTGGTCGAAGCCCACGGGGATCTCGAGGTCGTGGCGTCCCGGCTTGAGCGCTGGCGGACGGTGCAGGCGGTGGAGCCAGCCCGAAAGATGCTCGCGCTGCCAGGCGGGGTCGGCGGTGATCTCGCCCTCGAGCCGTAGGCGCTCGTCGGCATCCTGGGTCCCGAACCAGCGCGCCAGGCGCTCGGTGATCCGCGGGGCTTCGGGGGGCGGCTGGGGGCGCGGGTTTCTCGGGTCGCTCATGGGGCCGGAGTATCGGCCGGCAAGGCGTCGATGGCAAGCGCTCCGGGCCTCGATGGCGGCATGGCGGCATGGCGGCAAATTGTTCTCGCGGTGGAGGCGCGAATGCTGACACACTCAAGAGCTCTTTTGTGCTGCTCTTCGAGGAGGTCGCCATGTCCCCGTCTCCCCACGTCCCGCCCGCCGATGCACCGCCTGCCGATTCAGCGCTCGCCAAAGTGCTCTCTGCCGAGACGCGATCGGCCGGGACCCTGACCGACGACGTCCGGCGGGTCCACGCGGAGCTCTCTCCCGCAGCTCTCGCCCTCGCCGAGGCGGCGATCACCGATCCCGACGGCTGCCCGCCGTGGCCGTGGACGGCCTCGGGCGACTGCGAGTGGATGGTGCCGGGGGGCGAGCGCCTCCAGGGCTGGCCGACGCTGGTCGGGAGCGAGAAGCTGGCGCAGATCCGCCGGGCCACCGAGGGGGTCGTCGCCCTGGCCAAGAGTCTCTTCGAACGGGTCTTCGACGGCGACCCGGAGCGCATCGCGGAGTTCTACGGTCTCGAGGACGAGATCCTCGCGACGCTCTGGCTCGAGCCGCCCAACGGTCTCGCCGGCGCCGTCGGCCGCTGCGATTTCATCGACGGGCCCGCCGGGTTCCGCTGTCTCGAGCTCAACCTGGCGGGCAACGTCGGTGGCTGGGTGGTGGAGTACGCGGTGCCGTGGTGGCTGCGCCAACCCCTCGTCGAGCGGGTTATCGAGAGCACCGGGGTCCGCCCCGTCTACCGCTCACCGATGGAGATCTTCTTCGCCCACGTGGTTCGCGACGTCGTCGGCCAGGGGCTCACCACCGGCGGTCGGGTCGACCTGGCGGCCTTGGTCTTCGAGGATTGCGAGGCGACGCCCGCCGTCCAGGCCGAGCTCGACCAGCGCTATCGCCGGGTGGTCGAAGGGCTCGACTTCGGGCTCACCGGCTCGCTGATCCTTTGCCGCAAGGCCACGGAGCTGTCCGAGGGCGCCGGCGGCGAGCTCCTGGCCCACGGTCGGCGGGTCCACGGGCTCCTCGAGTACAACGCCGATCTCGACACGCCGCGCGTCGCCTTCCGTGCCTTCAAAGCCGAGCAATGCATGCTCTACAACGGGCCGGTGACGCGCCTCCTGGTCGACAAGCGCAACCTGGCGCTGCTCTCGGAGCTCGCCGAATCGGACCGGGTCGACGCGGAGGAGCGCTCGGTGCTCGAGGACCACGTGCCCTGGGGGCGGGTCGTCGGCGATCGCAGGACTCGTTACCGCGGCGAGATGGAGGACCTCCTGCCGCTGCTCCGGGCGCGCCGCGGGGACTTCGTCCTGAAGCGTGCCACGGGGCTGGGGGGCGTCGCGGTCATCGTCGGCCGCGGCACCGAGGCGGCGGCCTGGGAGACGGCGGTCGAGACCGCGGCGGCCTCCGGCGAATGGATGGTGCAGGAGTTCCAGGAGTCGTGGCCCTACGTCCACCTGCTGCGAGGCGGCGGCTGGGCGTTGCACAACGCGGTGTGGGGAACCTTCTGCGTCGGCCGCGAGTACGCGGGCACCTTCATGCGGGTCGCGCCCCGCGACGGCAACGCCATCGTCAGCGTCGAGAACGGCGCCACCGGCGGGGTCGTGTTCGAGGTCTGAGGACCGGGCACCGAGGCCGTCGGCGCACCGGTGGTTTTGCCCACCGGCGCCGATGCGTATACTCCGGTCCGGCGAGACACTTCGACACGAATCCCCCCACGTCTCGAGGCCCCGAGCCCCGAGGAGGTTGCCATGAGTCTGCCCGACGACGTTCGACGAGCCCAAAAAGAGCTCTCCCAGGTGGCCCTCGACCTGGCCGAGGCCGCCGCCGCCGACCCCGACGCCTGCGCTCCCTGGCCCTGGCAGCAGCTCGAGGGCAGCGGCTGGTTCACGGAGGAACCGTACCCGGTGCAGCCGTGGCCGACGCTCATCGGCCCCGAGAAGCTCGCCCAGATCCGGCGTGGTACGGAGGGCGTGGTCAAGCTCGCCAAGACCCTCCCCGAGCGCGTCTTCGACAACGACCCGGAGGCCATCGCCGAGTTCTACGGTCTCGAGGACGAGGTCTTCGCCATGCTCTGGCTCGAGCCGCCCAACGGACTCGCCGGTGCCATCGGGCGGTGCGACTTCATCGACGGCCCGGGGGGCTTCCGCTGTCTCGAGCTCAACCTGGCGGGCAACGTCGGCGGCTGGGTGGTGGAGTACGCGGTGCCGTGGTGGCTGCGCCAACCCCTCGTCGAGCGGGTCATCGAGAGCACCGGGGTCCGCCCCG
>JAGQSE010000703.1 GCA_020439725.1 Acidobacteriota bacterium | reverse complement strand
CAAGGTCGGGGGTCTTCAAGCCCTCCAAACGGTCCTCGCCGCCCGGCCGGCGGGGTTCTGCCTGGTGTTCTCCTCGACCGCCGGCGTTCTCGGTGGCTCCGGTCTCGCCGCCTACGCCGCCGCCAACCTCTACGCCGACGCCTTCGTCGCCGCGCGTTCAGCCCGGCCCGACGGTTGGCGCTGGCTGGGCATCGCCTGGGACGGCTGGCCCGAGCCCGGGGAGAGCGACCGCCGCCGCGCCCGCGAGCGGCACCGGATGCTTCCCGTCGAGGCCGATGCGGCCCTCGATCGGGTGCTCACCCGGCTCTCCGAGGACCAGCTGTGGGTGGCGACGGGAGACTTCGAGGCCCGGCTCGAGCGCTGGGTCCGCCGGCCACGCGCCGAAGGGCCCGGGGACGAGACGCTGGCCACGGCTCCGACGAGCGCCGAGCGCGCCCCGCGGCCCTACGTCGGCACCGCCTTCGTCGAGCCGCGCAACCCGCGGGAGGCGGCGCTGGCGGCGCTGTGGGCGGAGCTCCTGGGGATCGAGGCGGTGGGTGTCGACGACGACTTCCTCGATCTCGGGGGGCACTCGTTGATGGCGACGCGACTCCTCGCCCGGCTGCGCCGCGAGCATGGCGTCGAGCTCGAGCTCCAGGACCTCTTCGCCGCGCCGACGGTGGCGCGGCTGGTGCGGCGGGTCGAGGAGGCGGAGGCGGTCAACGATCGCGGCCGTGTCGACGAGTTGCGGCCGCTGGCTCCCGGCGAGGAGCCGGTGCTCTCCTTCGCCCAGGAGCGGCTGTGGTTCCTCGACCAGCTCGAAAGCGGCTCCGGGGTGTACAACGAGCTGCTGCCGCTACGTCTCGAGGGTCGTCTCGATCGAGCGGCCCTCGAGCGGGCCTGGCGCGGGGTGCATCGCCGCCACCAGGTGCTGGGAACCCGCTACCCGGCCCCGGAGGGCGCGCCGCGACCCTTGGCCGGCGGTTCTCCGGCGGGGCTGCCATCCATCGACCTCACGCGGCTCCCCTCCGCCGGAGCCCGGCGGCTCGGCCACGACCTCGCCGGTCGCCACCGCCGGCGGCCCTTCGACCTGGCCGTGGGGCCGGTGGCGCGACCGCTCCTCGTGGCGCTCGGTGGCGATCTTCACCTCCTCGTCGTCGCGATCCATCACATCGCCTTCGACGGCTGGTCGGCGGCCGTCCTGGTCGGTGACCTCCTCGCCGCCTACCGCCGCGAGCTCGGTGGCACGGGCCGCCTCGAGCCCTTGCCGGTCCAGTACGCGGACTACGCGGCATGGCAGCGGCGGCGGCTGGCCGGTGAGCGGCTCGAGGATCTTCTCGGTTTCTGGCGGGGAGCCCTCGACGGGGTCGAGAGCCTCGAGCTGCCCACCGACCGGCCGCGACCGGCGGTGCCCGACCTGGCAGGGCGGAGGCGGCGGTTCTCGGTGCCCGCGGAGCTGGCAGAAGGGCTCGAGGTGCTCTCCCGGAGCGCGGGAGCGACGCTGTTCGAGACCGTCGTGGCGGCCTTCTCGGCCTTGCTCTGGCGTCACTCGGGCCAGCGCGACCTCGCCCTCGGCACGCCGGTGGCGGGGCGCGCGAGACCCGAGCTCGAGGGGTTGGTGGGCTTCTTCGTCAACACCCTGGTGCTCCGGCTCGAGGTCGCCCCGGAGCTCTCCTTCGCCGCCTGGGCAGAACGCGCCCACGCGGTGTCGGTGGCGGCCCAGAGCCACCAGGAGATGCCCTTCGACAAGCTGGTCGAGGAGCTCCAACCGCGGCGCGAGCCGGGCCGCAACCCCTTCTTCCAGGTGGTTTGCGCGCTTCACGACGTGCCGGCGCCGGAGCGCGGCGGCGACGGCCTCGTGGTCCACGCCGAGGAGCTCGAGCTCGAGACCTCGAAGTTCGAGCTGACGCTGGCCTTATGGCGCGCGCCGGGTCCCGGCCGCGGCCGGCTCGAAGGGCACTGGATCTGGCGCCGCGAGCTCTTCGACGACACCACCGTGGGGCGCCTGGCGGCGCAGCTCGAGACCCTCCTCGCGGCGGCGGTGGCGGCGCCCGGGACACCGCTGGCGGCGTTGCCGACGCTGGGCGCGGCGGCGCGCCATCAGCTCGAGGTCGAGTGGGCGTCGGCACCTCCCGAGTACCCGGTGGAGCTCCTCGCCCACGAGCGCGTCTTGGCGGTGGCGGCGGAGCGTCCCGCGGCGGTGGCGGTGGAGCAGGAGGGTACGCCGCCGCTGAGCTATGGCGAGCTGGCGGTCCGCTCGGCGACGCTGGCGTCCCGGCTGGTGGCGGCCGGGGTCGGAGCCGAGACCCGGGTCGGGATCCTCGCCCACCGGAGCCCCGCGGTGGTGGTGGGTCTGCTCGCGATCCTTCGTGCCGGTGGTGCGTGGGTGCCCCTCGACCCGGACCTGCCCGACGAGCGGCTGAGGTACATGATCGAGCAGGCGGAGCCGGTGTGCTTGCTGGTGGGTGAGGGTCTCGAGGCGCGGGCCGGCGAGCTGTTGGGGGCGGGGTGCGAAGCGGCGGCTGGGGCGGGTTTGAAACCCGCCCCTACATCAGAAGCTACGCTCACGGCTTGGATCGAGAAGACCGCGCCTCTGCCGGCTGAGGAAGCGATCGGTGAAGACGCCAGGGCGGCCTCTTCGTCCGGCGCTGGGGCGGGTTTGAAACCCGCCCCTACATCCCCGAATGCGCTTTCCTATCCGTCCAAGATCGTTCTGTTGGGTTCGTGGCCGGCCGAAGAAACCGGCGATCGGAACCCGACCGGCGGCCCTCGGGTAGGGGCGGGTTTCAAACCCGCCCTGCCGCCATCACCCGCCCCGCTGAACGCGGCAACGGCTGCCGAAACGATGGTAGGGGCGGGTTTCAAACCCGCCCTGCCGCCATCACCCGTCCCGCTGAACGCGGCAACGGCTGCCGGGACGATCGTAGGGGCGGGTTTCAAACCCGCCCTGCCGGACGATCGGGAAGACGACGACCTGCCGCAGGTGGACCCCGCCAGCGCCGCCTACGTCATCTACACCTCGGGCTCGACGGGACGGCCCAAGGGCGTGGTGGTCAGCCACGGCGCGCTGGCCAACCGGCTCGAATACGCCCGCCGGATCGACTTCTC
>JAGQSE010000702.1 GCA_020439725.1 Acidobacteriota bacterium | reverse complement strand
CCTGCAGCAGCACCAGCAGCATCAGCCGCCGGGCGTCGCTCTGGGCGCCGGGCGCGGCGCGGTGCGATTCGAGCTGGCGCCGCGCCAGCACCAGCATCACCAGCGCCGCGGCCACGGCCAGCAGAGGGTGGAGGGCGCGCAGCCGGAGGAGGATGTGGGCGGTGCCCGAGATGTCCTGAGCCAGGGCTTGCTGCAGCGAGGTCGCCGGGAAGAGCGTGTCGCCGAGGGCGGCGATGGCGCCGCTGATCCCCGCGACGATGGCGCCGCCGACACCGACCCAGTAGAGACCGAGCCGCAGGTTGCGCTTCGCCGGAAAGCCGCTCGCAGGGATCGACACCCAGCGTGCGGTCAGGGTCAGGGCCCCCAGGAGCAGGAAGGTGTTGGTCAGGTGGAGAGCCATGTAGACCGCGCGACCCAACGAGGCGTTGTCCTCGACCAGCCCGAAGATCACCAGCCCGGCGCCGATCAGCGCCTCGATCACGATCAGCACCAGCGACCAGAACGAGGCGGTACGGGCGGCGTGACCCTTGGGCAGCACCCGCCGCACCGCCAGCACCAGCGCGATGACGAGGATCAGCGCCGCGCCGCTGGTCAGGCGGTGGGTGTACTCGATCAGCGTCTGGGTGGCCGGCGCCAGCGGCACCACCTCGCCGTTGCACAGGGGCCAATGGCTGCCGCAGCCGGCACCGGAGCCGGTGGCACGGACCAGCGCACCCCAGACGATGACCAGGAGGTTGACGCCGAGGACGGTCCAGGCGAAGCGGGCGAGGCGCGGATGGACGGTGTCGGAAGAGCTCATCTCGAGGGTTTGGCTACGGCCGGCGTACCGCTCGGAGCATACCGCGGCGGGGGCTTCGATCCAAGGCGCCGGCGTGCTCTGCGACACGCCCGCACGACCGGCTCGGGCCTGTCGTACAATCCTCCGGAAGGGGGCGGCGCCGAGTCGCCGCGAGCCCCGAAATCCCACGCTGGCAAACTCCACGGAGGAACTCCCAATGCCCTATAGCGAGCTTCTGGTCCGCCCCATGCGCGAGGAGCTGACCACCCTCGGTTTCGAAGATCTGCGCAGCTCCGCCGACGTCGACGGCTTCTTCGGCCAGACGTCCGGCACCGCGCTCCTGGTCGTCAACTCGGTCTGCGGCTGCGCCGCCGGCATGGCCCGGCCGGGCGTCCGCGAGGCGCTGGAGGCGGGCGAGCCGCGGCCCGACCGTCTGGGCACCGTGTTCGCCGGCCAGGACCTCGACGCCACCGCCGAGGCCCGTGGCCATTTCGCCGACATCCCACCGAGCAGCCCGTCGGTGGCGCTGTTCAAGGACGGCGAGCTGGTCTTCTTCCTGCCCCGGCACCGCATCGAGGGCCGTACCGCCGAGCAGGTCGCCCACGACCTCCGCGCAGCCTTCGCCGAGCATTGCGCGGTCGCTGCCGGGCACTGACGATGGGCACCTTCCACCAGAACAAGGGCGAGCTTCACGGCATCACGGTGGTGGTCGACACCACCGGCGCCGAGATCTTCGTCGGTCGCTGTGACACGGTGACCGAACAAGGCGTGATCCTCCTCGACGGCGACGTCCACCGCGATGGCGACGGCGGCCGTTCGAAGGAGGAGTGGGTGAACCGCGCCTCTCAGTTCGGCGTGTGGAAGAAGTTCGACCGGCTGGTGGTGCCCACCGACAAGGTCGCCTCGATCCGCCGCCTCGGCGAGGTGGCGGGGTGAGCGGGTCGGCGGGCAGCCGCGCCGGCGCTCTCGGGGCGCTGTTCTGCGCCCTGGCGGTGATCGCCGGGGCCTTCGGCGCCCACGGGCTCCGCGGTCGGCTCGACGCCGGTCACCTCGCGCTGTGGGAGACCGCCGCTCGGTACCTGATGTACGGCGGTCTCGGCATCCTCGCCGCGGCCGCCGGTCGCTGGCGCCACGGTGCCCCGGCGGCGGGTCTCATGGCGGCCGGCGGGGCGATCTTCAGCGGCACCGTCTTCGCCCTGGCGCTCGGCGGTCCGAGGATCCTCGGCGCCGTCACGCCCATCGGCGGTGTGCTGCTCATCGCCGGCTTCCTGACCCTCGCCGTCGGCGCGCTGCGCACCCGCTGAGTCCGCTGCGGCCGGATCGGGGGCCGTTTCTCGGCGTTTGTCGGCTGAATTGGCCGCGAACCGGCCGCAGTTGCGCCGCGAGCGCCGCTGCGGCTAGCATGAGGTGCTCTCGACCGCATCGGCCCGATGGACCTCGACCCGATCGACGTCCACCGCAGGGCCCGCCGCGGCGCCTCGCACTTCATCGACCCAAGAGTCCACGCCGGACCTGATTTCGGAGGTTCCACCATGTCCAACGCCATCCTCGCGGTTCCCCCGCCGCACAACGAACCGGTGCGCCGCTACGCACCCGGCTCCGAGGAGAAGCGGACGCTCAAAGCGCGCCTCGCCTCGATGATGCGGGAGGAGATCGAGATCCCCCTGATCATCGGTGGCCGGGAGGTGCGTACCGGCGACCTGGCCGAGGCCGTCTGTCCCCACGATCACCGCCACGTCCTGGCGCGCTATCACCGCGCCGGCACCGCCGAGGTCGAGCAGGCCATCCGCGCCGCCAACCAGGCCTGGAAAGAATGGTCCGAAGTCCCGTGGGAGGCCCGCGCCGCCGTCTTCCTGCGCGCCGCCGAGCTCCTCGCCGGCCCGTGGCGCGACGAGCTCAACGCCGCCACCATGCTCAACCAGAGCAAGACGGTGGTGCAGGCGGAGATCGACTCGGCCTGCGAG
>JAGQSE010000701.1 GCA_020439725.1 Acidobacteriota bacterium | reverse complement strand
CCTGATAGCCGCCCACGGGCGCACCGTCCGCCGAGAAGGTCGGCTGTTGAGCCGGAGCCGTGGGCTCTGGTCTTGTGGCGGTGCTTCGCGTGAGCATCTCCTGGACGATCCTCTCGCTTACACCTTTCTCGCGGAGTCCGACGAGGTCATTGACCTCCAGCTCGAAGCTCACCTCCGGGGCCTGGTTGATCTTGGCGATGATCAAGTCCTCTCCTAGCCCCAGCCCGACCATCTGGACGACATCGTCATTGGTCAACGCATCCGCAGCCAGAACGGCCGAGGCACTTGCCATGAGGACCGCAACACCCAAAACGAAGAAACGTAGCCTTCCTCCCACCTTCCATACCCCCTTTGTCGCGCGTGGCAGCGGACTGGCGAATCGCAGACCGCTTCGGTTGTCGTTACCTATTCAACAAAGCGCAGAAGGGACGGAGATGGGATCACTGCCACAAGGAACCATTGGGGCCAGGGGACACTGTCGGCTTCGAAGGGCAACCACGAAGGTCTCCGCTGAGGGGCTCTGCGAACGCCGGCGGCTCGGCACGAGGTCTGCTCTCAGGCCCCGTGGCGCTTCTTCCTTCGCATCATCAGAAGCACTAGCCAGGTGAGGAACGCCTGGACTTCGACGGGGAGGCGTTGGGGGAGGTCGACGGTCACGTCGCGCGAGAACAGGCTGTAGCGGAAGATCTGGCCGATGACCGAGCCGCCGTGCTCCAGGTCGTAGCGGGGCCCGAGGAAGCCGCGGCACGTCAGCTGGAAGATCTCGCCGCCGTAGGTGAGCTCGAAACGCCGTCGGAAGACGGTCGGCTTCTTGGCACGGCAGACCTCGCCGCCGCCATGGCTCAGGACGAACTCGCCCCAGCCCGGCGCGCGTGAGAACTCGTAGGGCTCGCCGTCGATCTCGAGCGAGCCGGCCTCGCGAAAGCGGCCCAGCTCGAGGGTCGCCAGGCAGCGATCGCCGCGGGTAAGGTCATAGGTGCGCGAGAACCAGTTGCGAGGCGTTGCCTGAAGCATGAGCGTCCTCCTTCGCGATCAGGATACTCCTACGGTCCGCTCGCATGCCAAGGGCGGCATCTGGTGCGCACCTCCGAGCGGTGCTGCCGGTGCTGGATTTCGGACGGTGCAATCCTCTTTCGAAGCTCTTCGCGTATAGGCTGGTACGAACTACGCGCGGTGCGCCGCGATCCGATCACCGTCCAGCCCGATCCTTGGCGAGGGAGAGCCGGAGATGACCCCCCAGCGAGCCATCACCCAAGACACCCAGCAGCCTCTCGGCCGGCGCCTCGCCGGGATCGCAGCCTTCATCACGGCTGTCCTCGTGGCACCCCTGGCTTCGGCCCAGAGCTCGACCGCCCACTACACCGTCCGCTTCGACGCCACCTGGTCCGCCGCCAGCCACCCTGCGGAGTTCCCGCCGGGACCCCACTTCTCCGCGCTCATCGGCGCCACCCACAAACCCGAGCTCCGGATGTGGGACACCGGCACCCTCGCCAGCCATGGCATCCGGATGATGGCCGAGGAAGGCCGGACGCGTCCGCTGGCCAACGAGGCGGAAACCGCCATCGCCGCCGGCATGGCCGACCAGGTGCTCCAAGGCGGCGGGATCTTCCCTTCCCCCGGCAATGTCGAGCTGAGCTTCGAGATCTCCGAGGACTTCCCCACCGTCACCCTGGTGACGATGGTGGCGCCGAGCCCCGATTGGTTCGTCGGGGTCTCGGGACTGTCGCTGCGCGACGCCGGCGGTTGGGTCGATCAGAAGATCGTCCAGCTGCTCGCCTACGATGCGGGCACCGACAGCGGTACCACCTTCCTATCGCCGAACCTGGCAACGGTACCGCCGGTTCCGGTCCGGCAGATCCAAACCGGTCCCTTGACCAGCGGCAGCTACCTCGGCACCTTCACCTTCACCCGTACCGATTCCGACCCGCCCCCGGCCCTCGCCCTCCAGGACGGCCGGTTTCTCGTCCGCGTGGCCTGGGAGAAGACCGACGGCACCCGCGGTGTCGCCACCGGGAGCGCCTTGACCGACGACTCGGGGGTTTTCTGGTTCTTCCAGCCTTCGAATCTCGAGCTCTTGATCAAGGTCCTCGACGCCTGTTCGACCTTTGACCACTACTGGGTCTTCGCCGCCGGGCTGACCAATGTCGGGGTCGAGATCGAGGTCGAAGACACCGCCACGGGCACGATTCGCCGGTGGGAGAACCCGGTCGGCCAGGTCTTCGAACCGATCCAGAGCACCACCGCCTTCTCGGCCTGCCCCTGAGCCCCCGGGGCAGACGACGGATCCCACGCGGCCGCGGCCAGCGACCGAAACCGTGGCTCCGCGACGGAGAACCACCGCCGGAGCGTTGGCCCCGGCGGTGGTTGCGAGAGGGAGATCCGAGACAGCGCGCCTCCCT
>JAGQSE010000700.1 GCA_020439725.1 Acidobacteriota bacterium | reverse complement strand
ACGGCTGACGGGACACCCGTCGGTGAGCCGTCCCAGGGTCTGGGCACGGGCAGCGTCACCCACACGGTGACCGCCTTCGTCGCCAATCCCGGAGCGGGTCTCGACAAGCGTATGGGGCCGGGTCCCAACCCGCCGACCCTGGACCAGGGCTTCAGCTACGAATTCATCCCGTCGAACTCGGGCAATGTTCCCCTCGACGCCATGACCGTCGTCGACACGCTGCCCATCGAGGTCGTCGTCGATTCGGTGCATACCGGGGCCTACAACAACCTGGCGGACCTGGCTGCCGGTGTCGGGGTTCGGGTCAGCTACGAGACCAATCTGAGCGGTGGCTTCTTGGTGCTCGGCGCCTCGCCGGTGGCGACCACCAACACGGTGTTGACGATCCCCGCGCTCGGCGCTGGTGAGTACGTGACCCTCCTGCGCTGGGAGTACGGCCAGGCGGCACCGGGGATGGCGCCGAGCTCGAGCGGCAATCGCCCGCGGATCAACGGCCGGGTCGTCGACCCCGACAATACCGGCAACCCCGTGGCTTTCGGCGACACCATCACCAATTGCGCAGATCTGTCGGCGGTCTACGATCCGGGGGGTGACAACACGCCCGTCAGCCGCAACGACTGCCAAAGCTTCACGTTGAGCGGACCGTTCACACAACACTCGCCCAACAAGGTCGCCACCAGCGGTTCGGGCCCTTACGGCGTCGGCGACACGGTGTCCTGGAGCCTGCGGGTCGACAACGAGACCAACGCCAGCGATCCCTTGCCCCTCGACGAGATGGTGGTCGTCGATCTGTTGCCGGCGGACTTGCTCTACGTCTCGACGCCGGGGTGGACCTGGAACGCCAACGGTACGGGGCTGCCGGCGCCGAGCTTCGAGGAGATCCCCAACTTCGCCGGTACCGGCCGGACGCTTCTGCGCTGGACCTGGAGCGCGGGCTCGGGCGATCTGACCCCGGGCCAGGAGGTGCGGATCGACTTCGACACGACGGTGCGTCTCGGAGCCGCCTTCGGCTCCTTGGCCAACGTCCTGGGTCAGACCCACAACGATCCCGGTCTCGGCCAGCGTTGCCAGACGGGTTCCGTGGCAGACGCTCTTGACCAGGACGGCGATGGCGACACGGCGGACCGCTTGTGTACCTCGAGCCGCTCGGTGACCATCGCGCCGGTGGCGCAGCTGGTCTCCACCAAGACGGTTCGTGGGCTTTGCGACACGGGATTTGGCGCCGCCACCGCCGGCACCCTGCCCGGAGGCGTGGTCGATTACAAGCTGCGGGTGCAGAACGTCGGGACGATCCCCATGGAGGATTTCGTCCTGATCGACATCCTGCCCTTCGTCGGGGACACCGGGGTGCTCGACCTCTCGCCCCGCGGCTCGCAATGGCAGCCGCGGCTCACCGCGCCGGTGATCCCGCCACCGGGCACGACGCTCTACTACAGCACCTCGGGCAACCCCTGCCGACCCGAGGTCGGGGGCCCGACCACCGGTTGCGACGCGCCGGCCTGGAGCACGGTGCCGCCGACTCCGATCACCGACGTCCAGAGCCTCAAGGTCGAGTTCGGCGACCGCGTGGTGGGTCCGGCAGACAGCGTCGAGATGACCTTCCGCCTGACCGCGCCCGCGGACATCCCGGGCGGTGGTTTGGCGGCCTACAACTCCTTCGCCTACCTGGCCCAGCGCAGCGACGGCCTCGGCTCGTTGTCGGCGGAACCCAACAAGGTGGGCATGGTGCTCGGTGCGTGCACCGCGGCCTCGCTGGGCGACTTCGTGTGGATCGACGACGGCGATGACGTCCAGGGAGGCTTCGATTCCGGCCTCAACGGTGTCTACGTCGAGCTCTACCAGCCCGGCGCCGACGGCATCCCTAGGACCTTCGACGACGTCCGGGTGGCCTCGACCATCACCGCCGTCGATTCTTCTGGCTTCGGCGGATGGTACGAGTTCTCGGCGCTGCCGGCGGGGGACTACTACGTCCGCTTCTACCCGCCGCCGGTGTTCACCGTCGTCGAGCCGGGGGTCGGTGGCGACCCGGCCCTCGATTCCGACGCCGATCCGCTGACCGCGTGTACGGACGTCGTGACCTTGGCGGTGGGGGAGCAAAACCCCGACATCGATCTCGGGTTGCGACGGGACCTCAAGGCCGCGCTGGGGGATTACGTCTGGTTCGATCGCAACGCCGACGGCGTTCAGAACGAGTCGACCTGGGACGGAGCCAACGGCGTGACGGCAGAGCTCTACGTCGATGTCGATGGTGACGGCATCGCCGAGCCCGGTGGCGACGACGGCGTGCCGGTGGCGACCACCGCGACGGCGGACGACGTCTACGGCCGGCCCGGCTACTACCTCTTCGACGACCTGATCCCGACCCTGCCGTACTTCGTCCGCTTCGTCCTGCCGGCCTCGGCGACGGGCTTCACCGGCACCGACCAGGGCGGCGACGACACGGTCGACTCGGACGCCTCGGCGGCCGCGGTGACCGCCATCGTTTCGCTCATCGCGGTCGAAGAGGATCGCACCGTCGACGCCGGGTTGATCGCGCCGGTGGGGGACTTGGTGCTCGGGGACCGGGTCTGGCTCGACAACGACAACGACGGCGTCTTCGAGCCCGAAGCCGGTGAGACCGGTGTCGACGGGGTGCGCCTCAACCTCTATCTCGACACCGGCGACGAGGTCCCGACCCTCGACGAGTTCATCGGTTCGACGACGACCTACACCGCCGCCGGCGAGCCGGGGACCTATCGCTTCGACGGACTGGCCCCTGGCGATTACATCGTGGTCGTCGATCTCGACAACTTCGCCGGCGGTGCTCCCCTCGAGGGCACGGTCTCGAGCTCGGGCAACGACCCGGCGCCGGATCCCGACGACGACGTCAACGGCGACGACAACGGGACCAACGCAGGCTCGCTGGTGGCGAGCCTGCCGGTGACCCTGACGGACAACGGCGAGCCGACCACCGAGGACGGCGACGCCGACACCAACCTGACGGTCGATTTCGGCTTCGCGGTGACCGGCGCTCCCGAGTATGACTATGGTGACGCGCCCGACGTGGTGGTGGGAACGGCCCCCGGCGACTACCGCACCACCGCCCTCGATCTCGGCGCCGCCCACCTCCAGGGCGTGGCCGGCGCGCCTTACCTGGGCGACTGCGTCGACGCCGACAGCGGCGCCGCCCAGGACGCCGCGGCGCTCGCCGACGACACGTCTTCCTTCGGGCTGATCACCGGCACCTGCGCGGTCTCCGGCGACGACGAGGACGGCGTGACGCTGCCCAACCCTCTCCGCGCCGGCACCACGGTGACGATCCCGGTGCGCGCCGCCGCGGGCACCGGCGACTGTGTCCTCGACGCCTGGGCCGACTGGGACCGGAGTGGCGTGCTCGGCGACTCGGCCGGTGAGCAGATCGCGAGCGGTCTGACCGTCGCGTCGGGGACCACGGTCAACCTGACGCCCTCGATCCCCGCCACGGCACGCGCCGGGCGGACCTATGCGCGTTTCCGCTGCTCGAGCGCGGGCGGTCTCGGTCCCGACGGCATCGCCCCCGATGGCGAGGTCGAGGACTATCTGGTGACGGTCCTCGGCGAGGACTGGGGCGACGCCCCGGCGAGCTATGGCACCCTCGCCGCGGATGGCGGACCGAGCCACGAGATCGATCCCGCCGAACCGTTGACCTTGGGCGGCTGCGTCGACTTCGAGACCGACGGCCAGCCCTCTGTGGGAGCCACCGGCGACGACCTCGGGGTTTCCGCCGATCGCGTGGGACTTTGCACCGACGACGAGGACGGGGTCTTCATTCCCGGCCCGGTGGTCGCCTGCGGCTCGACCGCCATCGTCGTCCTGCCAAACCGGACCGGACTCCTCGACGCCTGGATCGACTTCGACGGCAACGGCACCTTCGACGATCCGGTCGAGCGCGTCGCCACCGGGATGCCGGTCGGCTTGCCGTTCGGAACGATTCCCCTGAACACCCCCTGCACCGCGACCCCGGGGCCGACCTATGCGCGCTACCGTCTGAGCTCGGCGGGGGTTTCCGGTCCTGGAGGCCCGGCGGCGGACGGCGAGGTCGAGGACTACGCGCTGTTCATCGAAGGCGCCGACTGGGGCGACGCCCCGGACAGCTATCAGACCAGCCAGGCCGC
>JAGQSE010000699.1:1047-2217 GCA_020439725.1 Acidobacteriota bacterium | reverse complement strand
TCGGGACTACGCATGGTCGATTCTCCCTGCCAGGGTCGCGGCCCGCACGCGCGCACTCCGGGACCCGAAGCACGAGGCGCTGGCGATCGGTGACGAGAAGGCGGGCTTCCTCGGCAGGAAGACCGCTGCCCACGAAACGAAGAGTATAGGTTCCCGGGTCGACGCCCGTGAAGGTGGCGGCGCCCCGCGCCACATCGACCCGACGGCGCAATCCCTCACCCTCGAGGAGCGCGGCACCGTGATCGGCACCTTCGAGCTCGACGCGGATGGTGCCACCGAGCTGTAGAGCGTGGTTCCTGCGGGCGCTGACGCCTCCAGAAGCGGCGTCGTAGCGATCCACCGGCCACAGATCGTCCCGACGCTCGACGAGCCTGAGGGCTTCCGGGAGGCCCGCCGGTGCCCGCTCCGCGGCCAGAGGCAGGTAGGCGGCGGTGACGTAGTGATGGCTGGTGCGTGGATCGCTGAAGGTCCAGCCGCGATCGGGGTAGTAGACCTCGATCCAGCGGTGATAGCCCGCAGGCGAGCCCTCCGTAGGTTCGAGCAGCACCCCCGCGACCTCGCGCGCCTCGATCCCCACGGCGGTGAGCAGCGCGACCGACAGTCGAGCGTAGCCGGTGCAGTAGGCATCACGACGCGCGAGCACCGTCTCGGGCCGCTGGTCGAGGCTGCGGTCGAGACGATAGTGGAGATTCGCGGCGACCCAACCCAAGATCTTCGAGACCGCTTCGTAGCGGGTCCGGCTGCCGGCGGTGACGGCGTGGGCCAGACGCCCGATGGCACCGCCGGGTCGAGGGTCGACGGCAGCGAAGGGAGCCGAGCTCTCGAGGGGATCCGCCTCGACGGTGATCCGCCAGCGCTCCCCCACCTTCTCCAGGCGATAGCCGTTGTCGGCGTACGGCGCCAGCGGCGCGTCCGCCGGCGCTTCGATCACCGCCCGATCTATTCCCGTCACCGCCACCGCGGCACCGGCCGGACCCGATCCCAGCGCCAGCACGGGCGCCAGGAGGGCTGCGGCGACGGGCAGCCGCCTCAGGACGTCCTCCCGGGGCCTCAGGACATCCTCCCAGGGAAGGTGTGTCGCCGTAGCAGCCCGTCGAGCAAGCCGTTGACGAAACGGCTCGAGTTCTCGGAGCCGAAACGCTTGGCGAGCTCGATGGCCTCGTCGACCAC
>JAGQSE010000699.1:0-978 GCA_020439725.1 Acidobacteriota bacterium | reverse complement strand
CGGTCGACGACGGGCATCCGCTCGAGACGCCAGTTGTCGGCCTGCTCGGTGATCATGTCGTCGATGCGCTGGCGATGCTCGAGAGTGCCGGCCACCAGCCGGCGGGCATAGACGAAGGCTTCGTCGAGCTGGTGGCGCCGCTTGGCCACCGTGGCCCGCGCTTCGCTGCTCGGCTTCACGGGAGCCTTGTCTTCCGAGGGTTCGTCCACTTCGCCGGCGAGATATGGACCGATGTCGAAGGCGTGGAAGATCTGCGCCGGCTCGCTGCCCCCGACGTCGCTCTGATAGAGCATCTGCACCGCCATTTCACGGGCCGTGCGGCGCTTGCCCGAGATCATCGCCATGCCCAGCTCAGGACGAGCGCAACCGGTGGCGGAGGTCCGCCATCTCGAGGGCCGCGGCGGCGGCCTCCCAGCCCTTGTTGCCCGCCTTGCCACCTGCGCGTTCCTGGGCTTGGGCGGGCGTGTCACAGGTGAGGACACCGAACCCCACGGGAATCCCGGTGCGGTCGCTGACCGCGGCCACACCGGCGGAGCAGCGGCCGCAGACATAGTCGAAGTGCGGTGTCTCGCCGCGGATCACGATGCCCAGGGCGACCATGGCGTCGGGCTTCTCCGCCGCCACCGCCGACAGCGCATCAGGGATCTCCCAGGCGCCGGGAACCCGCACCAGGTGGATGTCTTCGGGAGCCACGCCGTGGCGTTGCAGGCAGTCGACGGCGCCGTCGACCAGAGCCTCGACGAGCCGGCCGTTGAACCGGGCGGCGACGATCGCGAAGCGTCGCGAGCTGCCGTCCAGGTGCCCGCTCGTTTGCCGTATCTCACTCATGATCAAGCCTTTAGGGCGACGGAAAGAGAGCTGGAAGTATAGGCTCGGGTCCGGACCCTGTCAACCGGTGGAACGATCCAACCGGTGAAACGGCCGGGGGCGGTGGGGAGAACCGCGCTGCGGAGTGGTCGGGACGCCGGGATTTGAACC
>JAGQSE010000698.1 GCA_020439725.1 Acidobacteriota bacterium | reverse complement strand
GTCAAGGCGGAGCTCGCGGACATCGCGCAGCTCCCCGACGCCGAGGGCCTCCAGGTCAAGATCTTCCAGGACACCTCCACCGACGTCCTCCAAGGCCTCGGCCAGCTGCGCGATGCGGGTCTCCTGGGCGGTGCCCTGGCGATCCTGGCGGTCTACTTCTTCCTCCGCCGCTTCCGCACCACCGCGCTGGTCGCGGTGGCGATCCCGGTGTCGGTGGTGGCGACCTTCGTCCTCATGTACCTCATGCGCCAGGCCGGGATCCTCGACATGACGCTCAACGTGGTCAGCCTCGCGGGGTTGATGTTGGCGTTGGGGATGCTGGTCGACAACTCGGTGGTGGTCATCGAGTCGATCTTCCGCCACCGCGACGAGCTCGGCCAGGACTCGCGCACCGCCGCCCTCGCCGGCACCAGCGAGGTCGCTCTGCCCATCGTCGCCTCGACGGCGACCACCATCTGCGTCTTTCTGCCGTTGATCTTCCTCGGCGGCTCGGGCCGGTTCAAGCTCTACATGGAGAACATCGGCGTCACCGTGTGCATCGTCATGGTGGCGTCGCTGGTGGTGGCGCTGACCATCGTGCCGATGGTCGCCGTCTTCGTGCTGCGCGGCCAGGAGGCCCATGAGAAGGACGGTCACTGGCGTCTCGGTGCGGGCTACCGGCGCCTCCTCGCCTTCACGCTCCGCCACCGCCTCGCCTTCGTCGTCTCGATCGTCCTCTTGTTGTGGGGCTCGGTCCGCCTCTTCGGCTCGATCGAGCGCTCCTTCTCGTCCCGCAGTCTCGAGCGCCAGGTGGTGCTCCAGGTCGACACCCCGCCGCAGTACTCGCCAGAGCAGACGCAGTCGCTCTTCGAGGAGCTCTACGACACCCTCGATGCTCACCGCGCCGACCTCGACATCGCCGACATCGCCTACAGCTACGAGCGCACCGGCGGCCGTGCCGGCGGCGGCTGGCGCCGGTCGCGGCAGTTCGACATCTACCTGGTCGACGAGGACGAAGGGAACCTGACGACGGTCGAGGCGCGGGAGAAGATTCGCGCCCTCTTGCCGGTCAAGGCCGGCGTCGACCTGCGGGTGGCCACCAGCCGCACCCATGGCGGCTCCGCCGGGGTCGAGGTCGAGCTTCTCGGCGACGATCCGGGCACGCTGGCGCTGCTCGCCAAGAGCGTCGCTGGCCGCCTCGAGCAGCTGCCCATGCTGCGCGACGTCACGACCTCCCTCGAGAGCGGCGACCAGGAGATCCAGGTGTCGGTCAACCGCGAACGCGTCGACCGGTCGGGGCTGTCGAGCCGCGCCGTCGCCACCACCGTCACCAACGCGTTGTCGAGCCGGGCGGTGAGCCACTTCAAGACCGGCGAGCGCGAGGTCGACGTCGTGATGCAGCTCAGACCGGAGGACCGGGAGACGTTGGAGCAGCTCAAGGCGCTGCCGGTCTTCGCCCAGGCCGGGGCGCTGCCGCTGGGAGCCCTGGCGGACTTCCGGCGGGTGTCGGGCCCGCGCAGCATCGAGCGCGAAAACCACCAGGCCAAGGTCTCGGTGTCCGCCAACACCGCCGACGCCGGAGCCTCCTTCGCCGCCCTCGGCGCGGTGCAGCGGACGATGAGCTCGATCGCCCTGCCGCCGGGTTACGAGTGGACCCTCGGCCGCTGGAACCGCTTTCAGCAGCAGGACCAGAACAGCGGCCTCTTCGCGCTCCTCTTCGCGTTGCCGCTGGTCTACATGCTGCTGGCGGCGCTGTTCGAGAGCTTCGCGCAGCCGATGACCATCATGTTCTCGGTGCCCTTCGCTCTGCTCGGTGTCGGCGTCATGATGAAGTGGGCGAACCAGCCCTGGGACAACATGTCGATCATCGGCTTGATCGTTCTCCTGGGGGTCGTGGTCAACAACGCCATCGTGCTCATCGACCACATCAACTACCTGCGCGAGCAAGGGATGAGCCGTACCGAGGCGATCCTCCAGGGTGGCGAGCACCGCCTGCGCCCGATCCTGATCACCGCGGTGACCACCATCCTCGGCCTCCTGCCGATGGTCGCGCCCTTCCTCTTCCCGCAATGGTTCGGCGCCGTCGAGGGCCGCGCGGCGACCTGGGCGCCGGTGGGGCTGGTGATCGTCGGCGGTTTGACCACCTCGACCTTTCTGACCCTGGTCATCATTCCCACCGTCTACTCGCTGGTGGACGACGTCACCCGGCTCGCCGGACGGGTGGCCCGGGCCCTATGACCGGCGCCGCGATCCGCCTCGCGACCCGCGGCGCTACAATCACCGTCCGGCCCGGGTTCCGTCACCCACGCTGACCCTCGAACGCTCCGGAGATTTCGCCCGTGCTTTCATTTCTGGTCCACTCGGTCCGTCCCGTCCGCCGCCGCTCCGCCTGGGTTCTCGCCGCCCTGCTCGGTGTGACCCTCGTCGGTTGTGGTGGTGACACCGCTCCTGCGAACGCTCGCGACGGCGCCGCTGCCGGTCGCTCCGAGCACGGGGCCGGCCGCCCCGGGGCCCGTCCCGATGGTGCGCCGCCGTGGGGTGGTGGTGGCCCCGCCACCGCCGCGGTGCCCGTCGAGGTCACCGCGGTCGAGCGCCGCGACATCGCGGCGTATCTCGAGACCAACGGCGTGCTCGAGGCCGAGACCGAGGTCGACGTCGTCGCCCGCACCTCCGGCCCCATCGTCGAGCTGGCGGTCGAAGAGGGGCGGAAGGTGGCGAAGGGGCAGCTCATGGCGCGCATCGACGACCGGGAGCTGCGCGCCAAGATGGAGGTCTCGCGGGTCGCCCACGAGGAGGCGCGGCTGGCCCACGACCGCGCCAAGAACCTTTTCGATCAGGGGCTGATCAGCTCCGAGGACTACGAGGCGGCGCGCTCGCGCTTCGAAACCACCGCGGCGCAGCTCGAGTCGGACCGTCTGCAGCTTGCCTACACGCGGGTCGAAGCGCCCTTCGCGGGCCGCGTGGTGGTGCGCTACGTCGACCCTGCGCAACAGGTCAGCGTCAACACGCCGCTCTTCCGTCTGTCGGACTTCACACCGCTCCTGTGCCCGATCCAGGTCCCCGAGCGAGAGCTGCGGCGCATCGCGGTGGGCCAGCCCGCCTACCTCACCGTCGAGGCGTGGCCGGGACAACGCTTCGAAGCCAAGGTACAACGCGTCCGTCCAGTGGTCGACGCCGAGACCGGTACGGTCCGGGTCACCCTCGAGGTCGACGGCCAGGACAAGCTCAGCCCGGGCATGTTCGCGCGCGTCTTCCTCCAGACCGAGACGAGGACGGACACGCTGGTGATTCCCAAGACCGCGCTGGCTCTCGAGAGCGTCGGTGACACCGTCTACGTCGCCGAAGACGGCGTGGCGCACCGGCGCGAGGTGATGCTGGGCTTTCGCGAAGGCGACACGGTCGAGGTGCTTTCGGGGCTCAAGGAGGGAGAACGGGTGGTCGTTGTGGGCCAGCAGAGCCTGTCCGACGGCACCCCGATCCAGATCCTCGCGGGTCCCGGCGCCGGCGAGCCGCCGGTCGCCCCTGCGGCTGCGGGCTCCGACACGCCGGGCGCCGCAGGCCAGCCGCCAGGTGCCGCCGGCGGCCCTCCGGGTGGCCCGCGCGCCGGTAGCGGCTGGCCCGGTGCCGGCGGCGGTCCGCCGTCCCCCGAGCAGCTCGAGCAGATCAAGGAGCGGATGCGCGCCCGCGGCATGAGCGAGGAGCAGATCGAAGAACGGCTGCGCCAGCGGCGCGCCGAGGCGGGCGGCGGATCGACCGGTGGCGGTGGCCGCCCCGGGGGCTCGGCCCTGTGAGCCCGAGCGCAGGCGCTCCAGGTCGATCCGCAGCCCGGAGACCGCTTCGTTGAAGATCATCGAGGTCTCGACCCGGCGGCCGGTGACGGTGTTCATCTGCGCACTGGCGGCGGTGGTCTTTGGCATCGTCGCCTTCCGCCAGCTGGCGACCGACCT
>JAGQSE010000697.1:1760-9669 GCA_020439725.1 Acidobacteriota bacterium | reverse complement strand
GCGCCCCGCTGGAGCGGGGCCTGGGATTTCGGTGCTGGTCGAGGGCAGTGCGCTTCCCACGGTGGACCGTGGGAACGAGAGGTGAGGGGCCTGGCTGGAGGTTTTCGCTCTCTCGCGATCCTGCGGCGTCTACGCGCCCCGCTGGAGCGGGGTCTGGGATTTCGGTGCTGGTTGGGGGCGGTGTGGTTCCCACGGTGGACCGTGGGAACGAGGGCGGGGAGCCGCGCCGAACTCCTTTCTATGCCACCGAAAGTCTGACTACCAACACGACGTTCCTATCTTTTTGCAAGAACAAGGTAAAGGAAGCGCATCAGATGGGAACTAAGAGGACGAGGGGCGTTGCGGCGGGAGGAGGCATGGGTGAGGTGCAGCGGCTCTTGCCTTCGTGGATGCGCGATTACGGACTGGGTCGTGGGGTAAGATGCTCAGGAATTCGCAGAAGAGCTGGCGAGCGCCGGATGGCGGGACGGTCATCGCGGTTGGTAGCCGCGGCGGCGGTCGGCGCTGGATGGTGTGGCGAGGCTCAGCGATTCCTGGGGCCCATGAGCGACGACGAGGCGACATCTACCGCCCGAGCTGCCGGCGAGCCGCCGACCCTCAGCGACGAGACCTGGCGACGGCTGCTTCCGATGCTCGTGAAGCGGTTCATGGGCCTTTGCCACTCGCGCGAGCTGGCGCGCGATCTGGCGCAAGAGACGCTGCTGCGGGTGCACACGAGCTTGGAGTCGTTCCGGGGCGAAGCGGCGCTCGACACCTGGGTCATCTCGATCAGCAAGCACGTCTGGCTTCACCACCTCCGGTTTCACGGGCAGAAGAAGCGCGACGGCGAAGAGGTCCCGCTCGTCGACGAGGAGCTCGGAGCCGGGCACGAGCTTTTCCCGGGCTCTGCCCCTCGACCGAGCCCGGAGCAGCTAGCGATCGACCGCAGCCGAGTCGGCTGGGCGCGCCAGGAAGTAGCCGGGATGCCCGGCGAGATGCGCCATGCGCTGATGCTCTACGTTGCGGGTCAGCCCTATGCGGAGATCGCCCGCCTCCTCCAGATCTCGGTCTCTCAAGTATCCTCGCTCATACATCAGGCGCGGAAGCGGCTGCGGAGATCCGACCCGGATGGCTCCGACGACCCGCCGTCCTGAGGAGCATGGGATGGCCGAGAGCAAAGACACCGAAGAGGCCTTTGACGCCGAGGTCGTTCAGGCCGTCGAAGAGCTGCGCGCGGAGCAGGCCATGACGCCGCATCCCGAGATCGACGAGCTTGTCGACTACCAGGAGGGCCGTCTGGGTGGGGAGGCGGCGGATCGTGTTCGGCGGCACCTGGTGATGTGTGCCCAATGCGCCCGCGAGCTCCTGGACCTCGAGGTCCTCGACGAAGAGGTGGAGGGGGGCTGGGAGCCGTCCGACCAAGAGATCGAGGAAGACCTTCGAGGCCTGCGGGAGCGCATCGCCCAGGCTGGTGTCCGGCCGTTGCCGGCGCCGGAGACCGGGGCGGCGGTACCGGTGGTTGGGCCTTGGATCCTCGGTTCGCGGCAGGTTTTGGCTCTGGCTGCGACGATGTTGCTGGCGGCCGTGGCTCTCGCCGTCTGGTGGTCTCAAGCCCGTGCCGTCGACACCGGTCCCGCGGTCGTCCCCAACCCCTTCCTCTTCAACCTCGCTCCGGACGGCATGGAAGGTCTCCGCTTCGCTGGTAGCGTGCCGGTCGTCGAGGTACCTCCACACCTCGATCCGCTCCTGGCGCGCTTGGTCCTCGGTGACCAAACGCCCTACGACGGCTACCGGGTCGAGGCCGTCGACGCCAACGGTCGTCTCGTGCTCCGTCTCGACGGCCTGTCGCGCCAACCCGACGGGAGCTTCTTGGCAACGTTGCCCCGACGCCTCTTTCCCCCGGGTACCTACCGCCTGACGCTTCTCGGTGTCACCGGGGCCGAGGTCACCGAGCTCGCCCGGTACCCGGTCCGGATCGCCGACTCCCCCGATCGCTGACCGATGCCCCGGGGCCGAGCACGCTGGTTCCTCCTGCTGGCGGTCACCTCGGCGCTGCTGGTCACCTGCCAGAGACGTCCCGACGAGCCGGTCGTCGCTCCGGTTCAGGCGCCAGTCCGTGCCGAGCCTCTCGGCGGGGGCGAGTCACATCGCCTCAAGCTGGCGGCCGGGCACGACCGCTGGGTGTCGCTCGAGCTCTCCAGCGGCGAGGCTGTTCGAATCCGCGTCGACCAGCAGCAGGTGGACGTCGCCGTCCAGGTCGTTGATCCGAGCGACCGGCCGGTCATCACCTACGACACGCGGGTCGCGCGGTCTGCTCCCGAGGTGCTGTGCCTGGTCGCCGCGGAGGCCGGGACCTACCGGCTGGGCTTGACCGCCTTCGAGGGGCACGGCGAGGTCGCGGTCGAGGTCCGGGCACGCCACCCGGCCACCGCCCGGGATCGTGCCTGTACCGAGGCGCAGGCAGAGCTGATGAGGGTGCTCGACCTGCAAGACCGGGAGGGTGTCTCCGCCGACCTGTTCGCCGGTTACCGGCGCGCCGCCGACCTGGCGGTCCGCGCCGGGGAGCCCTTTCTCGCCTCGATGGCCCTGAGGGACGCAGGGGCCGTGCTCCGCGACCTCGATCGCAGCGCCGACGCTCCACCCGTCTTCGAGCGGGCCCTCGAGCTCGCCCGCGAGGCCCGGAGCGGGTACCTGGAAGCCGGCATCCTCAACCGCTGGGGTCTCGCCCTGCTCGACCGCGGCCAGGTGACGGCTGCTGAAGAACGATTTCTCCGTGCCCTCGAGAGCAGCCGCGCGGCGGGTGATCGGGGCGGCGAGGCGAGCGCCCTCAACAACCTGGCGCTGGTCGAGGAGACCGCCGGCGAGCCCCACCGCGCCGTCGAGCAGTACCTCGAGCTGATCCCGGTGTGGAAGGAGCTGGGAGACCGCTTGAGCTTGGGGGCGACCCTGCTCAATCTCGGCAAGGCGTACGGTTTGCTGGACCATCACGAGGAGGCACTGGCTCGCTTCGAGGAAGGGCTCGAGCTGGCCCGGGCGGAAGGAGATCGGAGGCTCGAAGCGGGCTTGCTCGCCGCGAAGGGCTGGGTCGAGTACCAGCGCGGAGAGGCCCGGCGCGGCATCGAGCCGTTGCGCCAGGCCCTCGCGATCTATCGCACCCTCGGGTTGAGGAACGACGAGACCGGCGTCCTCGACCGCCTGGGGACGCTGCTTCAGGAGGTGGGGGAGGTCGAAGCGGCGAAGGACTCCTACGAGCGGGCCCTGGCCCTGAGCGAGGACGGCGGCAGCCCCTGGGACGCGGCCAGCACCCTCGCCAACTTGGGATGTCTGGCGGTCAAGGCCGGGGACCCGGAGCAGGCGCTGCACCGCCTGGCCGAAGCCCGCCAGCGTTTCGAGACGCTCTATGACCCCAAGGCCCTGGCGCAGGTCGAGTACTGCCGGGCACTCGCCCACCGCGCTGCGGGGGATTTCGAGCAGGCCTCTTTCGACGTCGAGCGTGCCCTGGCGATCGTCGACGAGCTGCGCGGCGCCGCGCGACGCGAGGGCTACCGCTATCAACCCATCTGGTTATGGCAGGACTACGCCGAGCTCGAGGTCGACCTCCTCCTCGAACGGTCCTTCGACCTCGGGGAGGACGATGGCGAGTCCCTGGCCCGCCGAGCGTTCGAGCGGGCGGATCTTGCCAAGGCGAGGAACCTCTTCGAGCTGGTTCTCGAGTCGACGGTTCGCGTCCGTGCCCGGGCCGGCGAGGATTTGCAGCGTCGGGAGCGAGAGATCCAGGGCCGGCTCAACCTCGAGCGTGAGCGCCTGCGCGATCCCCAGCGGTCGTCCACCGAGGTGGCGGCGAGCGAGGAGCGGCTGCGATCGCTGAGCCTCGACCTCGAGCGAGCCCGTGCGGCGATCCGAGCAGCGGATCCCCGTTACGCCGAGCTGGCGAAACCGGAGCCGGTCAGCGTCGAAGCCGTCCAGCGTCTGGTCGAGCCGGGGACCCTGGTGCTCAGCTACAGCTTCGATCGGGGCGATCTCTTCCTTTTCGCCATCACCGCCGAGACCTTTGCGGCGCACCGCCTTCTTCCCAGGAGCCTGGTCGAGCACCAGGCCGCGGCGCTCTACGAGAACCTCCGCTATCGATCCCAGGACCCCCTCCAAGGCCAGCTGACGGCCCAGGCGCTTGCTGGCCAGCTCCTACCGGCCGGGATCATTCCTCCTGAGACGCGACGCCTGGTGATCCTGGCCGACGGGTTGCTGCACTACGTTCCCTTCGGCATCTTGCCTGCGCCGGGCGTCCCGGGAGACCAGGCGCCCCGACGGCGACTCCTCGACGACTACGAGATCTCCTACGCCCCTTCGGCGTCGGTGCTCGCGGTGCTCGAGCGTCGGGACCGGGCGCGGCCTCGGTCTCCGAAAACCCTGGCGATGGTCGCGGATCCGGTCTTCACGCTCGACGATGATCGCTGGGCTGCTGCGAGAGCGACAGTTTCACCGGAAGACGCGCCGATGCCCGGTCCGGCGGATCATGCGAGCGCCCTCGAAAGAAGCGGGAGCCGTGGCATCGAGCTCGAGCGTCTACCCGCGGGACCGCTGCCGAGGCTTCCCTGGACCCACGTCGAAGCCGCGCAGATCCTGGCGCTGGTGCCGCGCGACCGCGAGTGGGCGGTCGAGGGTTGGCGCGCCACCAAGCAGGCGGTCCTCGAGGCTCCTCTCGATCGCTTCCGGATCGTCCACTTCGCGACCCACGCCCTGATCGACGAGCGATTCCCCGAGCTCTCGGGAATGGTCCTGGCCCGGGTCGATCGCGAGGGTCACACCATCGACGGCGACCTCCAGCTGCACGAGATCTACGGCCTCCGGCTCTCCGCCGACCTGGTGGTCTTGAGCGGCTGCCAGACCGCCTTGGGCAAGCGGGTCCGGGGCGACGGCCTCCTCAGCCTGACCCGCGGCTTCTTGTACGCCGGCGCCTCCGAGGTGCTGGTGAGCCTCTGGCCCGTCGACGACGAGGCGACGGCGGCGCTCATGACCGAGCTCTACCGGGGTCTCCTCGAGCGTCACGAGACTCCAGCCCAGGCCCTCCGCGCGGCGCAACGATCGATCGCGGCCACCGAGCGCTGGTCGGACCCCTACTACTGGGCCGCCTTCGTGCTCCAGGGCGCCGACCGATAGCTCGCCGGCCCACCGGCCCGCGCCTCGGCCTCCTTTCTCGATTTTTTTCGCTCTGTCCTCAACAAGACCTCGCCGCCGGGAACCAACTCAGGCGAGGGGGAACGAACCTCCCCCACCGCCCGCCGATCACCGGCCGGCGGGCAACCCGGAAGGGAGAGGACACCATGCCAGACGACGGCGAGCGGAACGACGGCGGCGGGACGGGAACGGGCGGCGGAGGGAAGGCTGGGCTCGGGCCCAAGAAGACAGCGATTCCGGTACCGGCTCCTTTCGAGCTGACGATCGAGGTGGACCCGAATACCGGAGTCCTTAGCCTGACCTATCGGAACGACTCGGGAGGTACCGGTACGAGCGGTGGCACCAAAGTTGGTATAGGGAAGAAGAAGGCAGGTACCAAGAAGAGCAGCAAGGCGACCGGGCACAAGAAATGAGCTCCTACGAAGACCTCGAGATCGAGATCTCCCGCTGCCTGTGCAAGAAGTGGGAGGTGCGGGTCCTCAGCTCGCCGATCGACCGGCCGCGAGAGCGGTTCGAACCGCCCTTCAAGAAGAAGGGATTCCTCCGCCGTATTGAGGACTTCGAAAGTCTTTTGTTGGGACACGGCGGCTCTGTTGCCGGGACCCAGCGTGAGGCTCTGGCTCGAGAGTTGGGGGAGGCTCTTTTCAAGTCTGTCACGCCCGGAGCTATGGGTTCGACTGTTCATCGTTGCCTTCACGACCTCGGTCTACAGAGAGGACTGCGAATTCGGCTGAGTCTAGGAAACCTGGAGGGCTACCGGCCCGAGATCGCCGGTCTGCCCTGGGAGCTTTTGCGAGAGCCCGACAGTGAGGCTCCCCTCAGTCAAGGCACGCGGAATCAAGTGGTGCGATACCTCGACACGCCCGATCCTGTGGTGCCGATGGAGATCACCAGGCCTCTACGGGTGTTGGCAGTGCTTTCGTCGCCCCAACACGAAGACTGGCCTCCTCTCGACGAGGTGATCCGAGACCACTACCGAGACCTCAGGGCAAAGTTACGCGGCCAGCTCGACGTGGATCTCCATCGGTTAGCACGGCCGACCCTGAATGAGCTCACCAAGAGGATCGAGGCGCACGAGTTCCACGCCCTGCACTTTTTTGGGCACGGCGACGTCGACAAGGAAACGGGAGTCGGTACCCTCATTTTCGAAGACGAAGATCGTGGACCACGACCTGTCTCGGGAGTCGAGCTCGCAAAGGTGCTCGAAAGTGCCAAGAAACGATCGCTACGGTTGGCGGTCGTCAACTCGTGCCAGGGGGCCATGATGCCGCGCCAAGAGGGGCAGTATCGGTGGGCCGGGGTGGCGTCTGCCTTGGTGGCCGCTGGCTTGCCCGCCACGGTGGCGATGCAGTTCACCATCTCGGCAGAGGCAGCCCATTCCTTCAGCCTTGGGTTCTATACGGCACTGGCTGAGGGCAAGCCCGTCGACCTTGCCGTGGCGGAAGGTCGCCGCCAAATGGGAAACGACGCCGCCGACCCGACGGATTACGAGTGGGCGACCCCGGTCCTCACGATGCGCAGCCGAGACGGCAGAATCTTCCGGGTCGGGGATCCGGAGTCTCCTCGGGAGGTACGTCTCGGAGTCCTAACCGTGGCTGGGCATGGGAAGGAAGAGATCAGCGAGGAACCGGACGACTTCGCGGACCTCTCGTTCCATTTTGCGAAGGAGATCAAGCATCTCCCCGATCGCGGCCCCGAAGCGTGGAACAGGGAGATCGGACCGGACCTCGAGGTCTTCCTGCGGCCCTACTCGAACACAACCCATCCAATCGTCTTGAACCTGGCCGTCCAGTGCAGCTTGGGCTTCGCCGCTGGTTACTTCCTTCCGGCGAAGGCGGGAATGCCAGTGGGCGTCCGGCAGCGTGGAACTGGTGGGACGAGAGACTGGTGGCCCAACGAAGAGATCCCGAAGGACGCGCAGCAATGGCCCGAGAGACCGGTCGAGATCTTGGATCTTGAATCGCCGGATCTGGCTCTGGCTCTCGGCATCTCATGGCCGGTGGCGAATGCGCTTCGCGACTTCCTCGGGCTTGGAGAGAAGGAACGCGCGAACACCGCTCCAAGGGTCGGCCGGCTACTCGTCGCTGAGCTTGAAGTTACTGGCCAGGAAGCGCTTCGTGGCGGAGGTCACGCCTCTCAGCTCGCCAGCCAGGTCGCAACCAGGCTTCAAGAGCAGCGCGCTCATGGCATCACCGGCACGATTCACGTCTTCGCCTCCGCGCCCAACGCGTTGCTCGTTTTCCTCGGCCGGTTGAGCGGTGTGCTCGGCCGCATCCAGCTCTACGAGTTTGTCGAGCAGGAGAACACCTACGTTCCCAGCCTAGTGCTCCCCCTCGAGACAGGGTCGGAAGCCACAGAGTGAGGAAATCCTTGCTCATCCCTCAACAAGACTCCACCCACAGCAACCAAGGGAGCAGGCCACAAGAAACGAAGACCGAGACGAGCCACCGGAGATGAGAACGATGAGCAAGGCTAGCGAATCCCCAAAAGACAGCTTGGAACATGTCCGTACGGTGGTGAGGGCGGCGCTTGAGAAATTCATCTTGGAAGGCGAGAACCCCGCCCAGGACCTGGTCAATCGCCTCGACGAGGAGCTGGCGGATCATCCGGAAGGGACCAGGATCCACCTCTTCCTGGGCGCTCCCCACGGCTTCGCCTTCTTCCTTGGTCTGCGGACGAGGAGCCTGCCCGCTCTCCAGATGTACGAGCACCGCTTCGGCGAAGGCCCCTCCGCCTTCGAACCGTCGGTGCTGTT
>JAGQSE010000697.1:0-1696 GCA_020439725.1 Acidobacteriota bacterium | reverse complement strand
CGGGACGAGGAGGCTCGACCATGAGATCCGCCGAGCAGCTGATCCTCCTCGTCGGTGGCAACCCCTTGCCCAACTACCTGGTGGCTCGCTTGCTCGAGCCACGCGTGGTCTTCCTCGTCCACAGCGGCGAAACGCTCGAGCCGGCGCGCCGGCTTCGAGAGGTTCTGAACCAAAGGATCCCGGGTGCGGTGGTCACGCTCCACGGTCTCGCGGATGCTGCCGAGGCCGGCGAGGTCCATCGGATCGTGCGGCAGCTGCCCGCTTCGGCGCATCTCGACTACACCGGCGGTACCAAGGTGATGGCGGCGCACGGCCGGCTGGCGTTCGCGAGTCGGGGCGGTGAGCCGGCCCGCGCGTCGTATCTCTTCGAGGCACCGGGGGATCGTGCTTGCCTACGCTTCGACGACGGACGGTCCGAGGCTCTCCTGCGGCGTGAGCTGGGCCTCGACCTCGGGGTCCTGATGGGTCTTCACGGTCTGCGGCGACAGCCCGGGCGGCAGACGGCAGTCTCCGCTGACGAGGCTCGCGCCGAGGCGGAGCGCTTCCTGGCTGAACCGGAAGCGGAGGCCGGGCAAGCCGGTCCCGGTCATTGGCTCGAGGTCTGGTTGGCGGATCTGTTGCGGCAGCACCTTCCCGATGCCGAGGTGAGCCAGGGGGTTCATCTCGAGCGCACCGGGCGCAACCTGGAGCTCGACGTCTTGGTGGTCCGGGGCCATCGACTCCACCTGATCTCTTGCACGACCGCGAAGGATCTGACCAAGGCCAAGCTCAAGCTGTTCGAGGCCAGCCATCGGGCTCGGCAACTCGGCGGCGATCTCTCCCGGGCAGCGCTGGCTTGCCGTGTCGACGGCTCGGACCGGCAGGGCCGAAGGATCGACCAGCTTCGCGCCGACGTCCAGGACGTCTGGGGCGGGCCGAGGGAGATCGAGGTCTTCGGCCTCGACGATCTTCGCGAATGGCACCAGACCGGAACGCCCTCCACCTCTCTTCTTCGCTGGCTCGACCACTGAACCCATCTTCGAGGAGCCCTCATGCCGACACTGACAGCCATCGACGTTCTCGGAGTTCAACGCTACATCTTCGCCTCGAACCGGTTGCGAGACGCGGTCGCGTGCTCCTACCAGGTGGCCTGGGCGACTCGGCAGGACGGCGGGTTGAGCGTCGGCTCCGAGTCCGGGCTGCCCGACGATTCCGTCCTGCTCGCCGCGGGTGGGACGGCGATCCTTCTGTTCGCTGATGCGGACCAGGCCAGAGACTACGCTGCGGCCTATACCCGCCGGCTCTACGACGACGTCCCGGGTCTCGAGGTGGTGCTCGTCCACCATGACTACCAGGACGGCGGGCTGGCCGGGGCCCTGCTCGACGTTCAAACGAAGCTTCTCGACGCGAAGAGCCGTCGCCGACCCGGTACCGAGCTCCTGGGGCTCGGGGTCACTCTCGCTTGCCGCACCACCGGCTTGCCTGCAGTGGGCTTCGATTTGGACCAACGAGATCGAGCCCCTCTCGCCGCCAGCCTGGTCAAGGCGCTGGCTCGCCTGGATCAGGCGAACCGGCGTTGGGAGCAGTTCATCCCGCAGGATCAGGACGAGCGTCAGGGTGATCGCTATCGATTTCCGCTACAGATGGATCACCTGGGCCGTACGGAAGGCGACACCAGCTTCCTCGGGGTGGTCCACATCGACGGCAATGGCTTTGG
>JAGQSE010000696.1 GCA_020439725.1 Acidobacteriota bacterium | reverse complement strand
AAGGGCGCCGCCCTGCGCACCGCCTTCGAGACTCTCTTCGCGCGCGGCTACGACGCCGTGATCACCCTCGACGCCGACGGTCAGCACGTGCCCGAAGAGATCCCGCACCTGGTCGACGCCTGGCGCGGCGGCGCCGATCTGGTGCTCGGCACCCGGGCGCGCTTCTTCGCCGACATGGGCGGCTTGCGCCGGATCAGCAACTCGCTCTCCTCGAAGGCGATCTCGATCCTCGCGGGGTGCCCCTTGGACGACGTGCAGACGGGCTTTCGGCTCTACACCCGCGAGTTGATCGCCGCCACGGGCTTTCCCGAGTCGCGCTTCGACGCCGAGAGCGCCGTCGTGGTCCGGGCCGGGCGTCTGGGGATGCGGATCTCCGGCGTGCCCGTGGCTCTGGCCGCTGCCGACGGTCGCGGCAGCAGCCACTACCGGGCGCTGGTCGACGGCCTTCGCATCGGTTGGGCGGTGGTTCGCGCGCGCTTCGGGGGTCGCCCGCGGATCCCCGGAGCCCGGGGGTGAGCGGCCTCGCCCGTCTGCTCGCCGGACACCCGTGGCGGGCCTTGCTCGCGGCGGCGCTGCTCTCGGTTCTGGCGCTTCTCGCCGCCGGCCGCCTCCATCTCGATACGGATCTGACCTCGCTCCTGCCGGAAGGATCGCCGGCGGCGGCGGACTACCGCGTCTTCCTCGAGCGCTTCGGCGGTTTCGAGAAGGTCTTCGTCATCGTCGAAGCGTTGCCCGGGGAAACGGAGGGGGATCCGGGACCGCGAGCGACCCGAGCGGCCCGCCGTCTCGAAGAGCTGCTTGCGGCGAGCCCGCTGGTGGCGGCGGCTCGCTCCGGGGTGCGCCCTGAGGACGAAGGGTTCCTCTTCGAAGCAGCGTTGCCGCGAGCGCTGCTGCTGCTGCCCGACGACCGCTGGCGCGAGGTCGTCGCGGAACGCACCGCCCCGGCGGCGGTGACCGAGCGGGTGGCCCGGATCCGGCGCAGTCTCACGACACCGGCGGGGAGCTTCGAGGCACCGCTGTTCAAGGCCGACCCGCTGGGGCTGGCGACGGCCCTCCCCGGGCTCGCCTCGGCCTCCGGCGGTATGCCCGTGGATCCGCTGACCTCGACCTTCCTCGCCGAGGACGGCGCCACCTCGCTGGTCATCGTCCAGCCGGCCCAATCGGAGATCGACGCCGCCGGCGGTCGCGAGCTCCTCGCCCTCCTCGACCGGACCTTCGCCCAGGTGCGGCAGGAGGCCGAGGGACCCCTCGAGCTCCACGCCCTCGGCGGCCCGCTCTACGCGGCCCAGGACGAGGCGCTGCTGCGCGGTGACCTCGAGCGCACTCTGACCACCTCGGCGCTGGGCTGCGCCCTCGTCCTGGTGGCCGCCTTCGAAGGCATCGTGCTGCCGTTGGTGTGTCTCGCCGCGCTGGCGGTGGCCCTCGTATGGGGCGCCGGCCTGGTGGGGTTGTCGCTGGGTGGGGTGACCGGCATCAGCGTCGGTTTCGCCGCGGTCATCGTCGGTCTCGGCATCGACTATGGCATCCACGGGGCCACCCGCTTCCGCCAGCGGCTGCTGGTGGGGGAGCCGCCGGGGACGGCGCTGGTCTCGACCTTCGAGCGCACCGGACCGGGGATCCTGACCTCGGCCCTGACCACCGCCGTAGCCTTCGGGGTGCTGGCGCTGGCCCACTTCCGGCCCCTCCGCGAGCTCGGTGTGGTGGTGGCTTCGGGGATGCTGGTGGTGCTCGCCGGTACCGCCGTGGTCGGTGGCGCGCTCCTCGCCCTGCTGCCACCGCCGCGCCGCCGGCGTCCCGGGGTGGTGTGGCGGGCTTTGGGCCGGGGCGTCGGCTGGTTGGTGGTCGAGGCCCGGCGTCACCCCCGGCTGGTCTTGGCGCTGGCGGCGGTGCTCACCGCGGCGGCGGCGGTGGGGCTCACCGGGCTGCGTCTCGATCCCGACCTGCGGGCCCTGCGGCCGGTCGACCATCCGGCCCTCGCCGGCGAACGGCTGCTGGTCGAGCGCTTCGGTCTGGGTCTCGACACGGCGACGGTGGCGGTTCCCGGTGCCAGCCGCGGCGAGGCCTTGGCCCGGGCCGCGGAGATCACCGAGCTGCTGCGCCGCGAGGCGCCGCCCGGCGTCACCTTGACCTCGCCGGCGGACTGGCTTCCCGGCGAGGAGCGGCGGCGGGCTCGGCTGGAAGTCCTGGCCCGGGGCCCCGGGGGAGCTGCCTTGTCGCGGGCCGTGGACCAGCTCGAAGCCGAGCTGCGTGGGGCCGGCCTCAACCCCGCGGCCTTCCGCGCGGGTCTCGCCGCGTTGCGCGATCTGGCGGTGGGGAAGGACCCGTCGCCGTCCGCCGAGTCCCCGGATTGGCTCGACGAGCTCGTCCGGGTCGGTCCCGACGGCGCCTGGGTGGCCATCGCGCTGCGCTTGCCGTCGGGTACCTGGGCGGACGGCGCGCCGCCGGGGCTGCTGGCGGAGATCCGGCGCATCGCTCCGGGGGCGGCCTTCGCTTCCGCGGTGGCCATCGGCCCCGAGCTCCGCAGCCTCGCCGCGAGGGACCTCGAGACGCTGAGCGCCTGGGCTCTGGCGGCGGTGGCGCTGGTGGTGCTGTTGTCGTTTCGGGGCGATTGGCGCGCGACGCTGCTGTCCATGGTGCCGGTCACCGCGGCGTCGCTGTGGACTCTCGGCGGCTGGGCCCTCGCCGGGCACTCCCTCGATCTGGTCAGCTTGGCGGTGGTGCCGGTGATGATCGGCATCGGTATCGACGACGGGTTGCACGCCGTCCACGGCGCCCGCCGCGGCGGCCTAGCGGCCTCCGTCGAGGGTGCCGGCCGGGCCATGGCGCTGACCACGCTGACCACGGTGGTGGGCTTTGGCAGCTTGATGCTGTCGCGGGTGCCGGGGCTCAGCCACGGCGGCTCGCTGGTGGCCCTCGGCGTCGTCGCCAGCCTGCTCGCGACGCTCACCCTGCTGCCCGCCCTCGAGGCCGTGCGCCGCCGCTGAGACGCGCTGCGGCTTGCCTTGCTCGGGCCGAGGCCATAGGATTTTCTTCTGCCCCGAAGCGGCCCGTAGCCTGTGCTCCGCCGAGAGCTGGTGCTCCTGCGGCGGGTGGTGCTTCTCCGGCGGCGTCGCCGACGAGTCCGGATCTCGGACTCGGCCCCGCCTCGGAGCGAGGCTCTGAGCCAGCAACCGCAGTCGAAGCCATGAGAGCCGTCGAAGAACCCCTCGCCCGTCCCGTCGCCGCCGATCGGCCGATGCCACCTCACGCTCCCGTGGGTGGGCGCATGCGCCGCCTGCTGGGACGCTTCTATGTCACGGGTTCTTTCTGGTACCGCTTCCACCTGTGGGGCATCTCGGTGCTGCCCCGCTGGGGGGTGGTGTTGTTCACCGTCTTCTTCACCACCTTCTTCTTCGTCGTCCTACGGCGGATCCGGCGGGCCATCGCTTCGAACCTCGAGGCGCCGCTGGGACCCTGCGGCTGGCTCACCCGCCAGCGGCGGATCTTCCGCACGATGTGGAACTTCGCCTGGTGCCAGACCGAGCGCTACGAGCAGATGGTCACCGAGCGGCGGGTGGAGGTGACCCTCGAGGGCCGCGAGCACTTCGAGCGCTGCCTCGAGGCGGACGACGGCATGGTGTTGGTCACCGCCCACATCGGCCACTGGGAAGTCGGGTCCATGACCGTCTCTTCCGAACACATGCGCCACGTCCACGTGGTGCGCGAAGACGAGATGGATCCCCGGGCGCAGGAGTTCGTCTCCGAGCTGCTCGTCGGCCGCCGGCGCGAACGCTACACGGTGCACTTTTCCGAGGAGCCGACGCGGCTGGGGGTGACCCTCCTCGCCGCCTTGCGGCGCGGCGAGGTGGTGGCGGTGCAGGGAGACCGCCCGCGCACCGGCACCCGGACCCAAGAGTCGACCCTTTTCGGGCGGCCCATCGAGCTTCCTGCCGGACCCGCGGTGCTCGGCCGCACCGCCGGAGCTCCGCTGCTACCGATCTTCGTCTTCCGCGAGGGGCGGCAACGCGCCCGCGTCATCGCCCGGCCGCCGATCCGCGTCTCCCAGACCCAGGACCGGCAGCGGGATCTCGCCGAGGCGGTGGATCGCATCGCCGCCGAGGTCGAGGCGGCGATTCGTACCGATCCCTACCAGTGGTTCTGCTTCCGCGAGCTCTGGCCGAAGGCCTGACCGACGGAGACGCGACGGAGACCCTCGTTGAAGCTGCTGTGGTGGTTGCTCAACGCCTTCGAGGCGCTGCTCCTGGGGGTTTGGACGGTGGTCTGGATCTCCGCCGCCCTCGTGGTGCGGCTGGTCACCGGCAGCGCCGAGGTGCCCCTCGCCATGGCGCGGCACATCTGGGCCCGGGGCCTGCTGGCCTTCGGTCGCATCCA
>JAGQSE010000695.1 GCA_020439725.1 Acidobacteriota bacterium | reverse complement strand
CCTCGACCGCGGCACCATCGGCCCGGATCTCGATCTGGCCGAGCGACCCTCCGGCGGTGCCGGCGAGATCGACGATCCACTCCCCCGCCGACGCACCCCGCTCGACACGGGTAAAGAGCAGGTCGTCCGCCGCCGCCGGCAGCACCAGAACGCACGCCAGGAGCGCGGCGAGGCATGGCCCGCGGTAGCGCCCCGCCAGCGAGGCCGACGGCGTCTCTAGGACTTTCTCCACGATCCCTGTCATGCCAAAGCTCCCTTCCTTCACGGCTCTCCGCTCAGCACGGATCCGTGCCCCGGCCTCGGGGTAGAGTACGCGCCATGAGACGACGAACGGCCGGCTTGCTGCTCCACCCGACCTCCTTGCCCGGCCCCTTCGGTATCGGCGACCTGGGTCCGCGAGCCCTCGATTTCCTCGACTGGGCGGAGCGAGCGGGCCAGCAGCTGTGGCAGGTGCTGCCCCTGGGACCGACCCACGGGTCCGGGGCTCCCTATGGCTGTTTGTCGGCGTTCGCCGGCAACCCGTTGCTGCTCTCCCCGGAGCTGCTCCACCGCCAGGGCCTGCTCGGCACCGCAGATCTTCGCTCGCTCCCCGACTTCCCCAGCGATCGGGTCGATTTTCAACGCGTCGGGCCGTGGAAGCAACGCCTGCTGCGTCGTTCGTGGGAGATCTTCCGCGAGCGTGGCACCCCCGGACAGCGCCAACGCCTCGAGGCCTTCCGCCAGGATCCGGAGCAACGCTCCTGGCTCGACGACTGGACGCTCTTCGCGGCGTTGCGCGACGCCCACCAGGGTGCCGGCTGGTGGACCTGGGACACCGAGCTGCGGGCGCGGCAACCCGAGGCCCTCGCCGAGGCCCGCCGGCGGCTGGCCGACGAGCTCGAGTTCCACGCCTACCTCCAACACCAGTTCTTCCTCCAATGGTCGCTGCTCCGCGAGCACGCCCACAGCCGTGGCATCCGGCTGCTGGGGGATCTGCCCATCTACGTCGCCCTCGACAGCGCCGAGGTGTGGGCCCAGCCCCACCTCTTCGACCTCGACGCCGAGGGGATGCCCCGGGCGGTGGCGGGTGTTCCGCCCGATTATTTCAGCCCGACGGGGCAGCTGTGGGGGAACCCGCTCTATCGCTGGGATCGCATGGCGGAGGACGGCTTTTCGTGGTGGATCCGGCGATTGCGCGCCAACCTCTGGCTCACCGACGTCGTGCGTCTCGACCACTTCCGCGGCTTCGCCGCCTACTGGAGCGTTCCCGCCGGCGAGACCACCGCGATCCGCGGCGAGTGGATTCCCGGCCCGGGAGCGGAGCTCTTCGAGGCCTTTCTACGCGAGCTCGGCGAGCTCCCGCTGGTGGCGGAAGACCTGGGGGTGATCACCCCCGACGTCGTGGCGCTGCGCGACGGCTTTGGCCTGCCCGGGATGCATGTTCTCCAGTTCGGCCTCACCGATCCGGAGTCGATCCATGCGCCGCACAACCACGTGCGCCGTGCGGTGGTCTACACCGGCACCCATGACAACGACACGACGGTGGGCTGGTACGAGAGCCTCGACCGCCGCGAGCGGCGCGAGGTCCGCCGGTACACCGGCAGCACCTCGAAGACGATGCATTGGGCCTTGATCCGCCTCGCCTACACGTCGGTGGCGGAGACCGCCGTGGTGCCGGTCCAGGACGTTTTGGGACTGGGCGCCGAGGCGCGGATGAACACCCCCGGCGTCGCCGACGGCAACTGGGGCTGGCGCTACGAGGAGTCGAGCTACGAGCACGCCACCCTCTCCCTCGAGCTCGCCGCTCGCCTGCGCGAGCTGGCCGCCGTCACCGGCCGCGGACCGCGCCGCCGGCAACAGACGGCGGCCGAGACCCAGAGCTCTGAGCTGGCCGCCGGGGCGATCGGCTAACCCTCCGTACCGTCCTCGGGCTCGGCCGGCGGCTTCTCTCGAACCGCCTCTGACACCTCTTCTGGCACGTCTTCCGGCGCCGGTTCCGGCTCGTCCTCGGGCCAGCCGAGCCAGCTCCAGAACCTGGCGAAGCGATCCTCGGAGCGGCGGCGTACCGCGTGGTGCTCGCTGAAGTCGTCGACCGCGTCCTCGGGGACGACCTCGCCGCCGCCATAGCGCTCGCGGAGCGCCTGGAGGTGCTCCATGACGAAGAGATAGAGGTCGGTGGTGGTCCGATCTGGGAAGCTCTCGAGGACATCGTTGCCCTCGAGGGCGTCGATCACCGGGCGGTAGACGTGGTGGTACCAGGAGTCCACCGCCTCCTTCCAGCCGATCTCCCGAC
>JAGQSE010000694.1 GCA_020439725.1 Acidobacteriota bacterium | reverse complement strand
TCTCGGACGCTCGAAGGAGGCGAGGTACTCGGCGAGGAATGGCTCTAGATCGGGTCGGTGGTCGGGGTCTCGAGGCACCACGGCGGCTGCGACGACTTGGCCCCATTCCGGGTCCTCGATGCCAACGACACACGCGGCCCTGAGGTCGGGATGGCTCTCGAGGACGTTCTCGACGCCGGTGGGCGAGACGTTCTCACCACCTGTGACGATCAGGTCGCCGCGGCGGCCGGTGGGGTGGAGGTTGCCTTGTGCGTCGAAGATTCCCTGGTCGCCGGTGTGGAGCCAACCCTCGTCATCGATGGGGGACGCGGTCCCTGGCGGGAAGTAGCCGGAGAGGAGCGTATCGCCGCGCACCAAGATCTCGCCGTCCTCCGCAATGCGGACCTCGGTCCCAGGCAGCGGGCGGCCGACGTGGGCGACCCGCGAGTCGGTGCTCGCCGCTTGGTTGATGGGGTGCTGCCCGGGCCGTCGGGTTGCGACCTGCGAGCAGGCCTCGCTGAGACCGTAGGTGGGGAGCACCGGGTAGCCGCGCGCCAGGGCCGTCTCGAGAAGAGCGGGAGAGGTCGGGGCGCCTCCCAGGAGTACGGCCCGGAGGTGTGCCGGCGGCCGCCAGGGTGGCTGGTGCTCGAGAAGCCGGCGGAGCATCGTCGGGACCAGCGAGGCGAGGGTCACGTGGTGCCCGTCGACGATTGCCGCGAAGTCCTCGGCCGTGAAAGGTCCAGGAGGCTGGATCACGATCGTCCGGCGTGCTTCTAGGCAGCGGGTGACGACGGACAGGCCACCGACGTGGGCCAGCGGCAGGTTGAGCAACCAGCGGTCGTCGTCCTGCCAGCCCAGGTTCGCAGCGCTGGCGGCGGCGGAGGCGACGAAGGCGCGGCGGCTGAGCACGACCCCTTTGCGCCGGCCGCTGGTTCCCGAGGTGTAGACGATGGCAGCCGGTGCCTCCGGAGCCGGCTCGGGCCGCGGGGCCGCCTGG
This sequence comes from Acidobacteriota bacterium, assembly GCA_020439725.1. Lineage (GTDB taxonomy): Bacteria > Acidobacteriota > Thermoanaerobaculia > Multivoradales > JAHZIX01 > JAGQSE01. The sequence continues at coordinate 626 of JAGQSE010000694.1, read as the reverse complement.
GCGAAGGTCAGCGGTTTGGGCATTGCCCCCGGCTCGCGACCCCCCGGGAGGAGCTCGGCCGCCGCCTCGATCTGGTCCAGGACCTCCTTCCGGACCGCCCCAGGCCACCGCGGGTGGAGCGGCACCGCGGTGACGCCCAGCTCGAAACAGGCGAGGGCGAAGATCACCGCGTCGACCGAAGAGTCGCCGCTGAAGGCGACCCTGGGGATCGGCTCCCCGGAACCGGCCTCACCGCCCGGACCGGAGACGTCGATCCCCTGAGCTTCGAGCTGGACGACCACGCGGCCGACCTCGCGGGCGAGCCGCGACCAGGTCCACGAGCCCTCGGCGGCGACCAGCGCCAACCGGTCCGGTTCCTCCCGTCCCGCTGCGAGGGTGGAGAAGGGCCGGGCCGAGTCCGGCTTCATCGAGGACCCCCAGACGGCCTCGGGGCGAGCGCCGGTACGTCCCGGCAACGCGGGCAGGCGCTCAAGGGAAGCGGGTGAACTTCTTGAAGTCTGGCTTCCGCTTTTCGAGGAAGGCCTCCTTGCCCTCGCGCCCCTCCTCGGTCATGTAGAAGAGCAGCGTGGCGTTGCCGGCGAGCTCCTGGAGCCCCGCTTGCCCGTCGCAGTCGGCGTTGAGCGCCG
>JAGQSE010000693.1 GCA_020439725.1 Acidobacteriota bacterium | reverse complement strand
GGTCACCGGCGAGCTCGTCTCCACCGTAAATCCTCGCCCTCCCCCGTCTCGTCAAGCATTCAGATTTGAGGCATGGTGACCTCCAAAGGAGGACTCACCATGGAGAAGACCATCGCTCGGTTCCGCCGGCTGGCAGAAGCGCACTTCGGAGGGCGACCCTCCCCCGGCTACCGGTACCCGGAGGCACTTCGAGCCCTGGCGGTCGAGGTGGCGTCGGGCCAACTCGCCGACGGTTGGAGCCTTGCGGCAGTCGCCGAGGCCTTGGGGGTCGGCATCGGCACGCTTCGGCGCTGGCTTGACGGCGCGCCGTCGTCGAGCTCGTCGTTGCGAGCTGTCGAAGTCGTGGGAGACGAAACCGGTCCCTGGGAGGATTCCCGGGACTGCGGGCTCGTCCTCGTCACTGCCGCTGGGCACCGTATCGAAGGCCTGGCTCTTGCCGAGGTCGCCTTGCTCCTGGAGTCGCTGGGATGATCGGGTCGACTCGCCAGGTTTCGGTCTACGCCTTCGGTGCTCCAACCGATCTGCGCAAGGGGTTCGACGGGCTCTCCGGACTGGTGGTCGGGGAGCTCGACCAGGATCCTCTGTCAGGCGATCTCTTTCTCTTCGTCAACCGGGCGCAGACGCTGGCCAAGGTCCTGGTGTGGGACGGCACCGGCCTGTGCGTCTACAGCAAGCGCCTCGAGCAGGGGCGCTTCGCGTGCTTGTGGCGGCGCCCAGAGGAGGACCGGCTGCGGTTGACGATGAGTGAGCTGGCGCTGTTTTTGGAGGGAAGCAAGCTGGTGGGAAAAGTGAGTCTGTCTCCACCGCTTTTCTCCCTGAAAAAGGTTGTAAATCGATCCTGAAAATGATCGAATAGCTCTCGATGATCAGCCTCGAAAAGGAGCAACGCCCCGACATTCTGCGCCAGGTGGCGTTGCTGCTGGATCGCGAGAATCGTCACCTCCACGAGCGAATCAAAAACCTTACGATCGAGGTCGCGAAACTCAAGGGGGCTGATGCTGCCACCCTGCAGCTCGAGATCGAACAGCTTCGGGAGATGCTGGCTCGGCGCGAGCAGGCCATCTTCGGAGTTTCGTCCGAAAAGCGCCCTCGGACGAGGCAGAAACCGGAGGCCGAGCGAGAACCCCAGACCGGCCACGGCCCGACGGAACAGAAACACTTACCCGTCCTCGAAGAGACCCTGGAGCTGGCACCGGACGAGCGGACCTGCCCGGCTTGCAACGGAACCCTCGAAGAGATGGGGGATCAGGCCGACGAGACCGAAGAGATCACCGTCGTGCGGCGCCAGTTCTACCTGGTCAAGCGCCGGCGCCAGAAGTACCGCTGTCGCTGCAACGGCGCAGTGGTCACGGCGCCGGCGCCGGCCAAGCTGATCCCCGGTGGGCGCTACTCGACGGAGTTTGCGGTGGAGGTGGCGTTGGGTAAGTACCTGGACCACGCCCCGCTGGAGCGCCAGAGCCGCACCATGGCCCGCGAGGGCCTGCTCGTGACCTCTCAAACGCTGTGGGACCAGATCGAGGCGCTGGCCCGGGTGCTCGAGCCGAGCTATCAAGCCCTCCGCGCTGAGGTGCTCTCGGCACCGGTGGTCCATGCCGACGAGACCCGTTGGCGTCTGATGACACGCGAGGGCAGCTCGAAGTGGTGGGTGTGGAGCGTGGCGAATCGCCGGGCGGCCTATTACCGGCTGTGCGGGACCCGGTCGCAGAAAGCGGCCCGGGCGATCCTCTCGGGCTATCCCGGCGTGGTGATGTGCGACGGCTATACGGCTTACAAGACCTTGGCCAAGGCCGAGGCGCAGGCCGACACCCGGGCGGGTCCGAAGATGCGGCTGGCCCATTGCTGGGCCCACGTGCGTAGAAAATTCGTCGAAGCCGAGCGCTCCTACCCGGTGCCTTGCGCAGAGGCTCTGGACCTGATCGGCCAGCTTTTCGAGGTCGAGCGGGAGGTGCCGCGCGTGGGCTGGCCGGAGGATCCGGAGGCACTGGCGCTACGCCAACGGCTACGCAGCGAACGCTCGAAACCTCTCGTGGACAAGCTCGAGGCCTGGGCGCTGGAGATGCGTGCGAGAGCCCTGCCGCGCGGCGGCCTGGGCAAGGCCATCCACTACCTGCTGAGTCACCTCGAGGGGCTCAAGCTCTTCCTGGAGAACCCCGAGATCCCACTGGACAACAACCTGGCGGAGCGGGAGCTGCGCGGCGTGGTCCTGGGTCGCAAAAACCACTACGGCTCGCGCTCGAAGCGGGGCACGGAAGTAGCCGCTCTCTTCTACAGCCTGCTCGAGACCGCCAAGCTGGTCGGTGACGAGCCGGGTGCCTACCTGGTCCGAGCCACCCGCGCCGCTCTCGACACCCCGGGCACGGTGACCCTGCCGGTAGCCCCCGGCACCTGACGCCCTCGACACCCCATAGCTCAACGGAGCGGGGCCGTCCAGACGGGGGAGGGCGAGGACTTAC
>JAGQSE010000692.1 GCA_020439725.1 Acidobacteriota bacterium | reverse complement strand
ACGGTGGACCGTGGGAACGAGAGGAGTTTGCGGAGTCCGTCCCCGCGAGATTCAAACCCTTTCCATGCAGCCGACGCAAGCTTTGCGACAGCGCACCCATGGTAAATTGATCGAATACAGCAATCCGCAGAACGCCCCCCACGGACCCGCCGGCGGCCCCAACTCAACCCGATCCGCACCGCTCCGAGGCACCGATGCGATTCTTCGAGAAGAAGCTCGTCAAGTACCGGCCCGAAACCGCCGTCGAGAAGGAGCGCGCCGGTGGCACGCTGCGGCGGTTGCAAAGCGTCCACGAGTTCCTGAGCGACCTGGTCGAGGCCACCGACGGCCTGCCCATCCTCGATGCCCTGGCCAAGGCGTCACCCTGGGCGGAGGCGGCGGGTAAGGCGCTGGCGGATGCGTTGCCGCCGGTGCGCTTCGTGCTCAAGCTCTTCGCCGAGCTGGGCAAGATCGACGATCCGGCCGAGCTCGGCTACCTGGCCTTCACCCTCGCCTACCAGCGCGCCGTCGAGCAGGCGCTGCCCGAGGTGCTGCGGAGTCGCGGGGAGCAGAAGACCGACGTGACGGAGCCTGCCGTGCGCAAGGCGGCCCTCAAGGAGCTCCGAGCTGCCAATCCGCCGGAAAGTTACGATTTCCAAGGCTTCTCCTACCGATCCGCACTACAGCACCCGTTCGTCAAGGACGCCGACGAGTACCTCCGCATGTCAGCGAATGGGCTCGGGCTCGACGACGCCGGCTTCCGCGACCTGCAACACCAGGTCCATATCCGCCTGGTCCCCAACCTCAAGGGTATCCTCAGCCACGGCAAGACTCGCGAGCGCTTCGCACCCTTCCGCGATCACCTCGACCTCCAGACCGACGAAGCCCGCGCCTACGACGCGCTCCTCGAGCACGCCGACTACCAACGCTGGCTCTTCGAGGAGCGCCCGGTCCTCGGCCGCGAACCGTTCACGCTCCGACAGGTCTACACCGAGACCGATTGCGGAGTGCTTCGGTGGCAGGAGGTCCGCAAGGCGAAGGGCGCGCGCACCGAGGAGACCCCCCGCGACGAGCGTGTCGACCCCTTCCTCGAAAAATTCGGCGGCCGGCAGCCGTTGATCGACACCGTCCTCGGCCTGATCGCGGACCCGGGCTTCAAAGAGGCCATCGTGCTCCAGGGGGTCGCGGGCTCGGGCAAGTCGTCGCTGACGCTCCGCCTCGCCTGGGAGCTGGTGCGGCTCGGGCTGCGTCCGATCCGTGTCGAGCTCAAGCACCTCGACGCGCGCGAAGACGCGGCGACCGAGGAGGCGCTCCCCGCAGCGGTGCAGATCACCGACCTCGAACGCACCCCAAACGCCGACGAGTTGACCTTTGGCAAAGATCTCTTCCTCGACGGGTCGATCTTCAAGGAGTCGGTGCTCTTTCGCGGCACCAGGATCTGTCCCTATGTCCTGATCCTCGACGGCTGGGACGAGATCACCGTCACCGGCTCGCTGGGCTACCAACAACGCGTCGAGCGAATGCTGGAAGGCGTACGCCGCCTCTACCTCGAGAACCGCGCCGTCCCCATCCGCGTCATCCTCGCCGGCCGGCCCACCCACGCGATCTCAGAGTCCAAGTTCCTGCGCGACGACACCCGGCTGCTCACCGTGCGCGACCTGTCTCCCGAACAGCTCGAGGGCTATGTCGAAACCGTCAAAGAGGCCACCGCCAAGGCGCTCGAATCCCAGGACGGCCCGACGAGCTGGAGCCTCTCCCAGGTCACGGCGTTGCCGGCGGTGCTCGAGCGCTATCGAGCCAGCTTCGACATGCGCCAGAAGGCCGAGGCCCAAGGCTTCAAGAGTCACTCCACCGACGAGACCCTCGAGATCCTCGGCCTGCCCCTCCTCGCCTATCTGGCGCTGCGCGTTCTGGCTGCGCACCCGGGGGCCTCGGAAGAGATCCTCGCCGACACCACCGCCCTCTACCGCAACCTCGTCAACTTGGTCATCGACAAGGCGGGCAAGACCGTGGAATCAAAGTTTGAGCCCGAGGGTTCCGCGATGATCGCTGGCCACCGCCTGCGTTGGCTGCTGCGCAAAACCGCCGAGGCGATGACCAACCTCGGTCGCGAGTCGATCCCCCACGACGAGCTGGCACTGCGGCTTGGGCTCGACGCCGGGGAGCTCGACCACTCGGTGAAAGAGCTGGAGCAGAAGAACGTCCTAGCGCGTCTGATGATCAGCTTCTTCTTCAAGGGTGGGCGCCGCGAGCTGGGGGCCGAGTTCAGCCACAAGAGCTTCCGCGAATATCTCTTTGCCGAGCAGGTGGTCGAGGAGCTCAAGGCCTACGGCTGCAAGGCACCGGCGCATCTTCCGGAACGGGACCCCGAGCTCTTCTGGAAAGATTTCGAGGAGACCGATCCCCGGCGCGCGCTGTGTCACCGCCTCGCCAAGCTCCTGGGCCCCATCTGGCTGACCCCAGAGGTCTCGCGCCACATACAGAGGCTGCTCACCTGGGAAATCGAGCGCTCCTTCGCCCCGCCGGTCGAGCTACCAGGCGAACCGACCGCGGCGCTGACCCGTGAGCAGTGGGAACGGGTCCGCGACGCGCTGGCGGACGCGTGGGATTGGTGGGGGGAAGGCGTCCATCTGCGCCCGCAACCCGCCAAGAGAACCGGCTATGCGGAGTACGAGTACCCGGAGAAGCCGCTGGCGGTCGAGATCGTTGAGGACCTTCGTCTCCGGTCCGACCGCCGGCAACTGCCAACCCCGGCCCGGACCACCAGCGTCGACGCACACCTGGGGGATGCGCTCTGCCTTCTCGCCGGCCTGGTGCACGGGGAGATGGCGGCCCAGGGCGGCTGGCTCGAGACCGATCGCAGGTTGACGGCCGAGGATGAGCGAGCAGATCGGAGCCCGGTCTCCCGGCGCTATCAAATCGCGCGGGCGGTTGGGGCCAAGACGGTCGTGCTCTTCGCTCCCTCGGGACCCGAACTCGTGTACTTCTCCAACTACTCCGCGCGGATCAACGCCGGTGGTTATCGGCCAAGGGGGCCGTTCCCCGCCGGCTGCTACCTCCGTGGCGCCGACCTCCGTGGCGCCGACCTCATTGGCGCCCACCTCCGAGGCGCCCACCTCCGTGGCGCCGACCTCCGTGGCGCCCACCTCCGTGGCGCCGACCTCCGTGGCGCCGACCTCCGTGGCGCCTTCCTCAGTGGCGCCGACCTCGAACGCGCCGACCTCCGTGGCGCCCACCTCATTGGCACCTTCCTCATTGGCGCCTTCCTCATTGGCGCCTACCTCAGTGGCGCCTACCTCGAGGAGGCCAACATCACCAAGGCGCAGCTTCAATCCGCTCGCACGAAAGACTGAATGGCTGCACGGAGATCCTTCTTAGCAACCCCTTCCTCGTTCGCGCTTCCTCTTCCGTCAGATCGCAGATCCCGGCACCGCGACCCCCAAAGGCATGGCCAGTCGCGGTGCCGGGACGGCTACCCCTCACCCCTCCCCAGAAGTCTCACTCTGACAAGCGAGCAGGTCGTCGTCGGTGATCACGTAGCCGTCGTCGCCGCAGAGCTTGGCCTCGGCCACGACGCACTCGTCACCGTCCTCGTCGACCAGCAGCATGTCGTAGGTGTCACAGGGGACGCCGTCGAGGTCGAAGGTGCCGCCGGACTAGAGGACGTGCTCGCCGAGCCGGGGCCCCACTCCTCCTCGTCGGAGGGCGAGAGGAAGAGGTGGTGGATGTCCCAGTGGCTGTGGTTGACCATCGTCAGGGTCGCCGCGTGGACGGCCGCGACCGGGCTAGTCCGCCGGGGTGATCCGCTCACGCACCCCCCGACCGCGCCTGGACTTCCTCCGCCGTCAAGCCGTAGAGCTGCGGCACCTCGACACCCCTGAGACCGAGCATCAGGTAGAGCTGACCGCGGTGATGCGCCTCGTGTTCGAGGTGGGCGCGGAGCCATTTCCAGACGGTGATTGGGGTGCCCGCGGGGGTCCGGCACTTCTCGGTCAAGCGCTCCGGCGGCAGGCTGGCGAAAAGCTCGCGCGACTCGGCGTGCAGCCGGTCGTAGTAGGCCAGCACCGCCTCAAACCCCGCCGCCCGCTCCGGGCCGTGACCGGGGTAAACGCTCGGCCGGCCCCAGACGGTCTCGGCGTACATGTAGCGCTCGATCCCCGCCAGATGCCGCAGCAGATCCCCAAACGTCATCCGCCCCTCCGCCGGCGCCCACTCGACGTCCCCCGGCGGCACCAACACCGCCACCCGCCGCGTCCGCGCGTGCACCCGATCGAGATAGGCGAGAAAGGTCGGGTGGTCGGTCATGGTAGGTCCTCCACCGCCAGGCAAGCCGACCATGGACGGGCTCGCCGACGATTCGAACGGAGAGTTGGCGTGTTGACATTCGGCACACGCAAGATTAGCTTCAACTCGTGAAGCCGCTGCGCTGGAGTGCTGAGAAGAACCTGTGGCTTCAGCAGCATCGGGGCGTCTCCTTCGAAGAGGTCGCGTTTCATCTGGAGCATGATGAAGCTCTCGACGTACGGCATCATCCAAACCAGGAGAAGTATCCCGGCCAGAGGATCTTTGTTCTCGAGCTGGCCGAGTATGTCTACCTCGTTCCCTTCGTCGAGGACGACGACCACCTCTTCCTCAAGACCATCATCCCGAGCCGCAAGGCCAAGAAGGAGCTAGGCAAATGAGCGATCTGTCTCCCGAAGAGCTGGAGATCCTCGAAGCCTACGAGGAAGGGTCTCTCGAAAAGGCCGTGCTCACTGCGGAGGAAATCGAAGCCTATCGCGCTGCAGCGCGTGCCGTATCTCGCAAGGCGGAGCGGGTGAACATCCGGATGTCGAGCGCCGATCTCCGCGAGCTCAAGATCCGGGCGATGAGCGAGGGGATGCCCTACCAGACCCTGATGGCGAGCGTGTTGCACAAATACCTCGCCGGGCGGCTTGTCGAGCGCTGATCGCCGCGGATTCACCCGTGTACAGATTGGAAGTCTGACTTACAAACTGTCCGCGCTCCGCTACCAGCCTCTCCCCGAAACGCCGCCGATTCCTCGATCCAAGGTTGCCCGGCCTTGATCGCCCGCCGGCCCCCCTACACCGTCCCCAGCAACACCGCGAAGCGATCGCTGACGGCGCGGAAGCCCCGCTTGGTGGGGTGGAGCTCGTTGGCCCACCAGTCTTCGTAGTCGGCGGGGGCGGTCGAGAGGGTGTTCCGCAGGTCGAGATAGTGGACATGGGCGAACGCCGGGATCGCCACTACGGCCTGGAGCATGTCGTTGAAGCGGTCGATCAACGTGACCATCATCGCCTTGCGGTCGTTGAGCGCCTGGAAGCCCTTCTCGCGGAAGCTGGGACCGAGCCAAGGGCCGGGAAGGAAGCTCCAGCCGCCGAGGAAGCCGCGGTCGTCGGGAACCGGGTAGTCATACCCGTGGACGACGACCGGGATTGGGTGGCCGAGGGTGTCGTCGCAGACCTTCGTCACGGCGCTCAGGATGGTGGTGTAGGCGGTGTGGATGCGCTGGTCGATGACCGCGTCGATCATTGCCGGGGAAAGCCCGGCGATGGGCGAGAGCGCATGGTTGAGGAGCATCGCGAACTCATCCCCCGCCAGGTCGTTGCCGCCGCCCGAGAGCAAGATAGCTTTGGGCTTGACCTCGCGGCGGTTGAGCTTTTCGAGCAGGCGAATGAGCTCGTCGAGCTGGCCACCCCCGTACGCCATTTCCTCGATGGCATCCCCACGGTGGGCCACTGATTCGACATCGAAGGCGTGCTGATCCTCGAGGTTCTTGAGCACGTCATGGAACGGGTAATCGAACCACGAGTCCCCCTCCGCCACCAACACTCCGGCGGTGGCGGCGCCGGTAGACCCCTCGAAGGGTGAGCCCACGTGGGCCATCGCCGCAGGTCCCCGGGTGCGAACTGCAGCCGACCGCCGATCGAGCATCTCGGCTCGTCGTTCCATCAGGAGAGTCGCCTGCTCCTCGCCGATCTTCAATGCCTGCCGCACGTGCTCTTCCGATGCCATCGCCGCCTCCTTTCCGAACGGTGTTCACACTCTGATCTTCATCGGAGATAGACGGACACAGCTCGACAGATTTCGCCCGAGGCAAGCCAATCGGCTGGCAGCCGGGCGGTCTGGGCCGGCGGCCACCAGAGGCTGCGAGAGTAGCCAGACCCGCTCCGGGGACGCGGCGGCCGGAGCCGTGAGCCCCTACCCCTTCCCCTTGAAGTACTCCGGCTCGTTGCCCGGGCGCCACTTGATGTTGCAGCCGATGC
>JAGQSE010000691.1 GCA_020439725.1 Acidobacteriota bacterium | reverse complement strand
CTCGGCTCGAACGTCCCTCTAGGTCTGATTACGGCCCTCATCGCCGTCACCGGGCTGGCGATCCTCTACAGCGCCTACCGGCTGGTCATGCTCGCCCGCAGCGTCAATCAGTTCAGCTCGTTCCTCGTCGACCTCGCGGCGGCGCCGGGGATCATCCTGCTTACGCGATCGATTCTCGACGAGCCGTCGAACCGCGACACCTCCCTGGCCCTGGTCTCGTTCTATCTGCTCAAGCTCTGCGTGCTGGTCGCCATTTTCTGGGGCCAGGCCGGAAGACGCTCAGACCGCGGTGCCACGGCGACTTCGGTATTCCGGGTACCGATGAGCTCTCCCCAGGCCTCGCGATACAACAATTTATGGTTCTCCCTGATCAGCTCGGTCTGTGCGGTGGGCGTGAGCGCGGCGAACCTGGTCTACTCCTATGACCTTGCGCTGGACCTCCGGACCGTACTCGTGCTGCTTATCGGATGGGCGCTCTTCCTCGCCTCCCTCGGCTTCAATCGAATCTTTCTCGCGGGCATCGGCCTCCGGAAGCGGACACCCCGCGGAACCGTCCGCGCTCTCGCGATCGGACGGCGCTTCGACTCCAAGCTGTTGAGATTGACGGCTCTCTTCATCCTCTGCATCAGCCTGGCGTCCCTGCTGTCGCCGCTGGATTCGGCCAGCTTCTCCGACAAGATCAACTCGGATCTCGAAGGCATGAAGGACGACTGGCAAGCCCGCTCCGAGTACGTCGTCGCCCTCCAACAGGGAACCGACCTCGAACAGTTGGGCTTCGAAACCCCCGAGCTGACCCTGCTGTTCTTGAGTTTCGTGTTGACCTTTCTCTCCCTCCTCGCCCTGGCGCACGGCGAGCTCGACCGTCCACCGTTCTTCTTTCTCCGCGGCCTGGTTCCCTTCAAGACACTGGTCTCGACCCGGGACCTGCAGCATCACTTCACCCGTCTGGTGTTCAACACACCCTTCATCGGCCCCTTTGCCAAGGGCCTCGGAGCTTTGCTCACCTACATTCTCCGTTCCTTTGACGACCAACCCCGGCTGTCGGTCGGCAAGCTGGCGATCCTGCTGGGCTTGATCGCGTTTTATCTGGGCGCCGAAGACTTCATCGACCGCCTGCTGCTGGTGTCAGGTCAGGCTCTCGACCCGGGCTTCGTCGGAAACATCGTTCGGAGCTATGAGGCCAGCAACGACCTGATGGTCTGGCGGGCGTGTCTGAGCAGCGGGATCGTAGGCTTCTTTCTCTATTCTCTCGGCGTTACCCTGCAACGGCTGTATCTGCGCTCTAGCGTAATCGTCATCAGCCTCTGCTTCGTTGGAGCCAGCATTTTTCGGCTGAGAAATCTCAGCTTGCTCTTCCCCGTCGTTTGTGCCTGCGCGATCCTGGGTACCTTCTACCTACTCCACCATCGCGACGACCGAGGCGATTGAACGGCCGCCACAAGGCGCCCAACCCGAGTCGACGTACGAGCTGCACGCTCGCTGCGGCGGTGTTGGATACGCCGCGCCGAGGACGGAAGAGCGGTGCGCTCCTCGCGCGAAGGTCCACCGGGCCGCTGCCCTTCTCCCCAGATGTTGGGATCGCGACGCGGCCGGGGTCGAAGCTTCCACGGACCGCTCGAGGCCGCTCAGCGCCGCCACTGGTTGGCGCGGACGTTGTCTTCGGCGAGGCGCGCCATCTCTCCGATGCGCTTGGCGCGGGCCTCGGGACGCTTGGCCCGGACGATCCGCTCGAGGATGCTGCGCTTGACCGAGCGCGGGAAAGCGTCGAAGTGGTCGGCTGCGTGGAGCCAGGAAGCGAGGGCGCGGGCCAGATCCCCTTCCAGCGCTACTCGAGCCCCGCCCCGGCGCGCGATGGGTGGAACCTCTATGCCTATGTCGAGAACAAGCCGCTCAACTTCAACGATCCGGAAGGACGGCGACAGAACCCCGCTACTGGAGGCACCGGTATCGATCCAACTTCGGAGAACGGGACCCGGGGGCGGATCCGGTCCAATAGAGGCAACCCACGGATCGGTCTGTTCGGCAGGACTCGGAACGGCGGTACCACCTCGCACCACGGCATCGACATCAACGCCAAGCGGGGCACTCCACTGGTCGCCGCCGAGTCGGGAACGATCACCGACATCGCAGATCGCGGAGACGCCGGAAACCGAATCCAGATCACCACGGCCGACGGCACCGTCCTCACCTACGCCCACCTCGACAGTTTCGCGCCCGGGTTGAGTCAGGGTGACGAGGTCCAGGAAGGCACCCTGATCGGCACCGCAGGAACGACCGGCAACGCCGACGAGATGGGAGCGGACGAACAGCACGTCCACCTAGCGGTCACCGATGCCAACGGCAACCGGGTGAATCCGGTGACCTATCTCAACGACCCACAGGCGCCAGCCGCTGCCAATCGGACACTGTCGGGTGAAAACCAGGGCGACGACACTTGCATGTGCACGCACGCCAGTGTCATCGGGCGAGAGGAGATCTTCAAGCCATGACCCCCGCGAAGCGTACCCGCGGACGAGCCCGCCATTCCAAGACCCAGCTCCGGCTGGTGCTCGAAGTCGCGGCGCCGCTCGGTGACGAGCCCCTCCACTTCGGTTACACCGGTGTCGACCCACCCGGTGCCATCGAGGCGGTGACGGCGGCGAGGATCGACACCGGTCTCGGCTCGCTGCTCTTCGACGACCGGGCTGTCACCCAGAGCCGACCGGAAATCGTGGCCCCCCACGGCTTCCACCGGCAGAGCGCTCCGGGCTTCTTCGAGAGACTCGAGGACGCGATCGCGGCTCACCCCGCGGTGCTCGCAGCCCACTAGACCCTCGGCTGCAAGCTAGCCGGCTTCCGTCGCTGAGCTCCATCCTCCGGGCGGCCCACCTGCGGGTGGGTCGCCCTGTCGCCCGGGCAAACCCACGACGACGAGCGGATGCGGCGGCAAGGCGCGGGGGGGACCACCCTCCGGCGCCTTGCCGGCTTGGCGGCTAGCTCTGCGGGGCCGGCTCGGGGCTTGCGAACAGATCGCTCAGCGTGGTCGGCTCGCCCTTCGGGTCCATCCGACAGCAAGTGATCCCGGCGGTGCAGCGACCGCCGCCGCAGTCGGCGTCGGTGGTACAGGGCGCACCGCAGGAGCAGCGGCACGTCCGGAACTTCGGCGGCCTGGCGTCGATGAGGTCGGTGTCCGACGGGTTCACCGATAGAGCGGCGAGGACGTCCAGGTTCGGGGCGATACCCGCCGCAAGGCAAGGATCGGCGACCGGCGCCCCGGCAGCCATGCACGCGGGACCCGAGGGTGCAGCTCCCTGGCCGAGGGCAGGCAGCGCGAACGCACCGAGTAACGCCAACGAGAGGACCAGAGCGAAGGGAGCGGACGGGAGGTTGGAGCGAAGCATCGGCATCTCCTTTTGAGACGAGGTCCATCGAACCCCGGAGTGCGCGATGCCCCTCGCCGGGAACCGCAGGGTATCCCGAGCGACCCGGAGTCGCGCGTCCCCGAAGGCAAGAAACTGCCGAAGAATCTAGCAGAACCCGCCCCGACGGGAGCGGTGGCCTCGGCGAACAGCCCGAGGCATCGACGCGAGGACCGGCGGCACCGTGCAGTCCGCCCCGACGCTACCCTGCGCCACCGACCTCCGGGTCGCCGGACCGGTCTCCCGCAGCTTCCGAAGTCGGCGCCGGATCCTCGGCTGGCGGCGCGAGGGAGAGGCGCACGATCTCCTGAAAACCCAGGTCACTCCGGAGAGCGTCGATCCTCGGGTCGACGAGGACCAGGGCGCTCTCGTAATCCCGGGCTTCGGCTGCGTCGCGGAGTAGCCGGAGCGCTTCCCGAGGCTCTCCGAGGGCCAGATGGACCAGGGCGGATCGATAGGGCGGGACATAGCCATACTCGCCACCGACCAGGGATCGCAGGAGATGCTGGGTACCCTCGCGGTCCCCGGAAAGCGCTTTGACCCAAGCCAGGTCGAGCTGCAGGGCCGCCGTCTCACCGAGCTGTAGTCGCTGGTCGAGGCGGGCCTCCGCGTCCCGGGTACGGCCGGTCAAAGCGAGGGCGCGGGCGAGGAGCTCGAGGGCGGCGGCCGAGTCGGGGCTCCGCGCCAGGATCGCCTCGCACCGCTCGATGGCATCGTCGTACCGGCGCGCGTAGATGGCCTCCCAGGCGAGCCCGATCTCGGATTCGAGCGACAAGGAGTCGAGCTGGGCGGCCATCTCCATCTCCTCGCGAGCCTCCTCCAGCTGGCCCGAGGCGGTCAGAACCTCGGCCAGCCAGCGATG
>JAGQSE010000690.1 GCA_020439725.1 Acidobacteriota bacterium | reverse complement strand
ACCCGGCAAGGCCGCCGCGACCACGAAGCCCGGGAATCCGGCTCCGCTACCGAGGTCGAGGACCGTGGGGGGGCTCTCCGACGGTACCGCCACCAGGAGCTCGGCGAGCCAGGGGACCGCGGCCAGGGACTCGGCGTAGTGCCGGTGCCACACCTCTTCCGCCGTCCCCGGCCCGACCAACGACACGAGCCGATTCCACCGGCGGAGCTCCTGGTAGTGACGCCACAGCGCCTCGAGACAGCGCGGCGTCAGCCAGGGTGTCCAGGCGTCCGCCGAGTCCCCGAGGGCCTGGCGGTAGAAGTCTTGTTCGTCGAGATCCGGTAGTTGCCGCGTCATGTTTCACGTGAAACATCGGCCGAAGTGATCCTCGGCCTACACCAATGAAAAGCGCCGGCTTGCGCCGGCGCCAGACCCTTTCCCCCGTTGTCAAGCAGCGGTAGAGGCCAACGGCCCATCCGCCACGCTCCTCAGAGGGGCCAGATCGTGAGGCGCTTGAGGTAGCCGCGACCCTCGCTCTCGGTCTCGACGCCCTCGTGATCAGCTAGAGCCATATGAACCACCCGCCGCTCCGCCGGGTTGAGCCAGTCGAGGGTCTTCTCCTCACCGCTCGCCACCACTTCCTCGGCCATCTCGAGAGCCAGCTCCCGGAGCTCGTCCTCCCGGTCGGCGCGGTAGCCGCTCGCATCGACGTGGCAGAACACCCGCTCGCCACAAAGGCCCCGGATCAGGATCGGCACCAGGAGCTCGATCGAGAAGAGCGCCTTGCCCTGATCCTCGAGCAGAACATCGCACTCCGGGCCACCCAGATCGACCGCGACCCGGTCGCCTTCGATCTCGAGATCGAAGTCCACGTCCAGATCGGTCACCGCCAACAGCCGATCGACGGCGATCTCCGCCGCTTCCATCAAGTCCATCTCGGGCTCCTCGCGCGGCGCCGCGGGCTTCGCCGCCTTGCGCCCCTCCTCCGGCGGCTTCGCAGCAGGCCGACGCTCTTCCGGCTCTTTCCCGCGCCGCTCAGCGGGGCGCGCCTCGCCCCGTGGCTCACCGCTCTTCTCACGCCGCTCGCGCCCACCGTCGCGACCGCTCCCGGAGCGCCGCTCCCGTCCTTCGGGCTGATGCTCTCGGCGGCCGTCCCGACCGCCTCGCTCCGTCTGCCCGCGTCCGCCCTTCTCGCGACGGGGAGGCTCGCCCTCGCTCGCCGCTGCCTCGGGCTCTTCCGCTGCCTCTTCCGCTTCGACGGCGTCCTCGGGTTCCTCGACACCCCCGCGAGTGATCCGCGTAAAGCCCGCGTCCACCGGCCGCCTGGTGGGCAACGGCGGTGGCCCTTCGCCCGGCTCGTCGAGCTTCGGGTTCGCGGGATCCACCTCGATGATCACGCGGCGTTGCGCCCGGAGAAAGCCGTGCCGCTTCTCGACCTTCTTGTACGCCACCTCGGCGGGCGCCAGCTGGTACTCGCTCGCCGCCGCGATCACAGCCTGTTCGAGGGTGCTACCGGAGAAGAACCGTCGCTTCTTTGTACTCATGAGTTGGCAGACCTCTTCTTGCCCTTGCCTTCGCTCTTGTTTCCGCCTTTTCCCGCACCGGCCATGGCGGCCGCCTCGCGCTTCGCCTTCAGAAGCTTGTAGACCTCTTGCTGGAGGATACTGAAGACGTTGTTGGTGAGCCAGTAGAGCACCAACCCCGCGGGGAACTTGAGGAAGACGAAGAGGAAGATGAAGGGCATCATCAGGAATAGCCGCCGCTGCATCGGGTCCGTACCCATGGGCATGCGCAGCTGTTGGACGAATTGCGTGCCGAACATCACCACCGGCAACACGTAGTGCGGATCCATCAGCGACAGGTCCTGGATCCATCCGATCCAGGGAGCATGCCGCAGCTCGATGGCACCGCCGAGCAGGCGGTAAAAGGCGAAGAAGACCGGGATCTGAAGGAGCATGGGCAGACAGCCGCTCGCCGGGTTGACCCCCTCCGCGCGATACAGCCCCATGATCTCGTTCTGCATCTCGCGCTGCGCTTCGACGTTGGGGCGCCCCTGCTTGTCCTTCAGCTTGCCCCGGTACTTCGCGCGGATCGCCTGGATCTTCGGGTTCAGAAGCTGCATCTTCTGGGACGACACCATGCTCTGGTGCGTCAGCGGCAAGAGCAACAGCTTGATCAGAATCGTCATCAGCACGATCGCCCAGCCGTAGTTGTGGACGACGTTCTTGTAGATGAACTGCAGGGCGAGCTGAAGCGGCCGGGCGAGGAAGGTAAACCAGCCGTAGTCGACGGACTGCTGGAAGCCATAGGGCAGCGCGGCGAGCTCGTCGTACACCTTGGCACCCCAGTAGGTCTTGCCCTCGAGGCGGTCGCCGCCGGCGACCAGGACCATGGCCAGCGCCTTGGCCTCCTCCTTCTCTTCGTCGGTGAGCTCGGAGCCGTCCTCGACGACCTGCATGCTCTCCATCGAGCCGTCGGCGCTACCCAGGATCACCGGTTCGAAGACCACCTCGTCGACCCCGGCCGCGGGCACCACCGCGGTCAAGAAGTAGCGATCGTCGAGCGCCGCCCACCGCACGCTGCGCCCAGCTACCCGCACCTCCGCGGTGGACTTCTTGCGGACGTTGAGACGCTCCAGGTCGTCCCCGGACTTGTAGACACCGCCGCGCCAGAATTGCTGCTGCGAAAGCTCGAGCGCGCTCGGGTTGGCGACTCCCGGACCCAGGAAGACCCCCCAGCCATCGCCTCCATCGTAGGAGATGTCGAAATCGATCAGCCCGTCCTTCTTGAAGACGAATCGCTTCTGCGCCCGCCCCAGCTCTCCGGCATAGCTGAACGCCAGCACCGTCGCTCCGTCCTCGCCCGTGCTGCGGTCGACGGCGAAGAGCGCGTCGTTGACGGCGAGCGCGTCGCTCTTGCCGTCGACCAGACCGAAGGGATAGAGATCTCCCTTGCGCCGACGAACCAGCTCCATCGGCCGGTCGTCCGCGTCGAGGTGGGCCTTGAGCCGAAAGGAGACGACCTGACCGCCGCGGTTCGAGATCTCGGCCACGAACCGCGCGTCCTCGATCGTCTCCACCGACTCCTCGGCGGCGCCGATCCGCTCCGGCTCCGCCGGCGCCTCCGTCTCGCCCTCCGTCGGAACTACTGCGGCCGCTTGCTCGGCGGCTTCCGCCTTGTCCATGGCGGGCGGCCGGCCGCTCGCGCTCGGCGTGCTGGCCTCTTCGCCGCCGGCCTCCGAAGCCACGCTCCCGACCTCTTCGGTCGGAGCCGGCTCGTGCTTGGGCGAGAAGAACGTCGTCCAGGCGAAGACCACCGCCCAGGACAGCAGCACCGCCAATATCAATCTCCGATTGTCCACTTGCTCGGCCTTTCTACTCTCTCTTCAGCACAATTCGTAAGCGGAGGAGCCTCGCGTTGGACCCGCCGGCGTCAGCCCCTGTCCGGCCGAAGCCAGCCGAACCAGCGCCCGGGCGCGAACTTCGCCCGGCGAGCGTTCTCGGGTGGTGCCCCCACACCCTCCCCATCAGGGAAGGTCGACCCCTCCGGCATGAAACGGCTGGCAACGCAGCAGCCGCGCCGCGCCCATCGCGGAGCCGCGCAGGACGCCGTGGCGCAAGATCGCCAGCCGGGTGTATTCGGAACAGGTTGGGGTGTAGCGGCACGCTCGAGGAAGCATCGGAGAGAGCCACCGCTTGTAGGCTTCGAGGACCGCTGCGGCCCAGCGCCTCATGTCCCGGCGCCTCGTATCCCGGCGCCTTGGGAGACTCCGCGCAACAACCTCACGATCTCCCGTTCGAGATCGGCAAAGGCGACGCCGGCCACAGCTGGCTTGAGGTGCACGACGAGATCTGCGGCGGGCAGGTCGCCCCTGCCCGGCCACCGTCGGTAGATCTCCCGGATCCGGCGCTTGAGACGCTGGCGCACCACCGAGCCACCCACTTTGCGGGTCGCGGTGATGCCCAGTCGCGGATGTGCGAGCGCGTTGGGTACATAGTGGAGGGTCGCCAGCGGACCGTGACGGCGCCGGCCCTGCCGATAGCAATGCTGGTAGTCGGCTCGACGGCGGAGGCGATCTTCCTTGCGAAATCGCTCCTCGCCGAGCGGCATGGGGCGCCCCTCTCGGTCAGACGCAGAGCCGCTTGCGACCCTTGCGGCGCCGGCGGCTGAGAACCGCCCGCCCCTGGCGAGTGCGCATGCGCTCGCGGAATCCGTGGGTCTTCTTCCGGCGCCGATTGTTCGGCTGAAATGTGCGTTTCACGACGTTCTTCTTTCGAGCAAATCCCCGCCGCCGGCCTGTCAAGCGCGATCCGGCGAGCAGAGAACGAGGCCTTCGGGCCGAGCCTGATGGCGCGGCTGTCGTGACCTTCGTTGTTACCGACCCTACCGCCCCGTCGAGCCTTCGAGACCCGGACCAAGACGGCCGATGCACGATGTCGATCCGGATGTCGCCCTCGGTCCGGACGCAATGGGACCGGGGGCCGGACGAATCCGGACGCAGTTGCCGAAACTAACTCAGGGTCAAAGCGAGTGTCAAGAACGAGCCGAAGCCCGACCTCGAACCGGGGATGGGAAAACGGGATGGCGGAGAGGGTGGGATTCGAACCCACGGACCGGTTGCCCGGTCAACGGTTTTCGAGACCGCCCCATTCGACCACTCTGGCACCTCTCCTTTGGAGTCTTGGACGTGCGCACCTCGAAGCGCGCACCGACGGCCGTCCCGCCGCGATACCGCGCATCGGGAATGGCGGAGAGGGTGGGATTCGAACCCACGGTAGGGGTTACCCTACACACGCTTTCCAAGCGTGCTCCTTAAGCCACTCGGACACCTCTCC
>JAGQSE010000689.1 GCA_020439725.1 Acidobacteriota bacterium | reverse complement strand
ACGGCCACCACCGGAACGGTTTCCGCCGGGACGATCTCCACCGGGGCGGTTTCCGCCCGAACGAACGCCCTCGGAACGGCCGCCACCGGGACGGCTTGCACCCGAACGAACGCCCTCGGAACGGCCGCCACCGGGGCGCGCTCCTCCCGGGCGACCGCTTCCGGGGCCAGCGGTGCCGGATCTCGATCCCGCCGAGCGGCCACGCCCGGGGCCCGCCCCTCCCCCGCGGGGCTTGCCGGAAGGTCCATCGGTACGGGTCGTCCCGGGCCTCGAACCAGGTCCCTGGCGTTTCGCCGGCCCTGAGCTTTTCCGCTCGCTCCCCGGCCGGGCTCCCCGGCCCTTGTCCGCGCCTCGTGCGTCCTCGGCCCGCGAGCCCGGTTTCGCCCCGGAAGCACCCCGCCGCCGCGGCGCCGAGCCGTCCGCCGGTTCGCTGCGCGCGCCCCGTGGCTTGCGGGCTTCCACGGCCCGCCGGCGCTTCGCCTCACTGGCCAGCTCATCGGCGCCGGAACGGAGCGCTTCGACCTCTTCCTCGGTGAGCTCGCGGTACTGGCCGGGCAGCAAGTGCTCGTCGCGCACCGGACCGATGGCGACCCGCCGGAGCTTCTGCACCGGGTGGCCGACCCGCTGGAACATCTCGCGGATCTGCCGTGTCCGTCCCTCGCCCAGACGCACCGTCCACCAGCTGTTGTCGGCGCTGCCGACGCCGCGGGGCAGTGATCTCGACTCGACCTCCGCCGGCGCCGTCTTCCGCCCTTCGAGCAAGATGCCGGTGCGCAAGCGACGCAGCGCCACCTCGTCGGGGTGCCCTTTCACCTTGACCTCGTAGGTCTTCTTGCAACCGTACCGGGGATGGGCGACCCGGTGCGCCAGATCACCGTCGGTGGTCAGGAGGATCAGCCCGGTAGTCATGAAGTCGAGGCGTCCAACGGGCACCAAACCCTTGTGCAGTGCCGGCGGGATCAGCTCCATCACCGTCGGCCGCCCTTCCGGGTCCGACACCGTGCTCATGACGGCGCTGGGTTTGTGGAGCAGCAGGTGGTGCTCCGCGGGCGGGTGGTAGTGGATGCGCCGTCCTTCGACCTTGACCGAATCTTCCGCCAGGTCGGCACGCTCGCCGAGCTCGGCCACCCGGCCGTTGACCGTGACCTTGCCCTCGCGGATCAGCTCTTCGATGTGCCGCCGCGAGCCGACGCCCGCACGGGCGAGAGCCTTCTGCAGACGGTCACGACGGTCTGTTTCACTCACCGGAAGGTACCTCCTGAGGCTCGAGGGCCTCGTCCTCCGTCGCGGCTTCTTCGTCACCATCCTCCGCAGTCGCCGCTCCCTCGTCGCGCTCGGCACCGGCGGTCTCGGTCTCCGCGGTGTCCTCGGCTTCCGCCGCCGCACGCTCGTCGTCGACCTGCTCGCGCTCGGCCCGTTCGAGGCTCTCTTCCTCGTTCTCGTCGAGGCGGGCGGCCTCGCGCAGCACGTCCTCCTCGTCGTCGGTACCGCCGAGAAGCTCGCCCAAGCCCTCGCCGGCGAGCGCCTCCTCGAACTCCTCGAGGGGCGGCAGGTCTTTGAGGCCGCGCAAACCGAAGTGCAACAAGAAGTCTTGGGTGGTGGCATAGAGGAAGGGCTTGCCCACCACCTCCTTGCGTCCGGCGATGCGCACCAAGCGCCGCTCGAGGAGGGTCTTGAGCACGCCCGCCGGGTTGACGCTGCGCAGCTCCTGGATCTCCGGCGCGGTGACCGGCTGGCGGTAGGCGACGATGGCCAGCGTCTCGAGGGCACCCATGGACAGCTTGCGCGCCGCCCCGGATTCGAAGAAGCGGCGCAGCCAGTCGTTCATTTCGGGGCGGGTCACCAGGCGGATGCCTCCGGCGACCTCCTCGACCATGACGCCGCGACCATCCACCGCAGCCTCCTCGCCGACGCCGTAACGCGCCAGCACCGCCTCGAGGGCCGCCTGGGCGTCCTCCTGCTCGTCCTCGGTGAAGAGGTCGAGCAAGCGGCGCCTCGGCACCGGTTCCGGGGACACGAAGAGGACCGCCTCGAGGGCCGCCTCCATCTCCATGCGCTGACTCATCCCTGGATCGCCTCCAAGTCCTCGGCACCGATCTCGCGGGTGGTCCGATAGAGCAAGATCTCACCGGCCTCGGTCTGGTGCACCCGGATCAAGTTGAGCTTGGCCATCTCGAGCAGCGCCAGGAAGGTGGCGATGGCCTCGGCGCGGCACGACAGAAGCCGCAGGTCGTCGAGCAGGTCGAAGGGCCTGCCGGGCTCGAGGACGCCGAGCAACCGGTGCAGCTGGTCGCGCACCGAGAACACCTCGCCCTGGAGGTGGATGGGCGGCGGGTGCTCGCGGTCGTAGCGCACCAGCACCTTCTTGAACGCCGCCAGCAGGTCGAACAGCGACACGTCGGACAGATCGATCTCGTCGTCGCCGCTCACGTCGAGCTTGGGCGGCCGCGCCTTGCGCGTCCACATGCCCAGGCGCAGCCGCTCGACCTCCGCCAACTCCTGCGCCGCCTCCTTGAGCCGGCGATACTCGAGAAGCCGCTGAACCAGGACCTCACGCGGATCCTCTTCGGGCTCCCCCTCGACGGTCTTGGGTCGCGGTAGCAGCATCCGCGACTTGAGCTGGATCAGGAGCGCCGCCTCGTAGATGAACTCCGCCGCGATGTCGAGGTTGAGCTCCTCCATCAGGCTCAGGTACTCGTGGAACTGATCGCACACCGTGAGCACCGGGATGTCGTAGATCTCGACCTTGTTGATCTTGACCAGGTGCAAGAGGAGGTCGAGGGGCCCCTCGAAGACCGGCAGGTGGACCCGCCAGTCCTCGGGCAGCAGGCTGGTTTCGCGCTTCAAGCCCGGGCCTCCCGCGGCATGGTGGTGCCAGCCACGTCGAAGCTCGGCGGCGGCGGCAGTGGATCGAGCAGCCCGCGCCACAACCCGCGGGCCTTCGAACGCACCGAGCGCAGGTTGCCGCGCGGCAGCTCCCGGAGCGCCGCGGCGGGGAGCGCCAGCAGGTTGGCGGCGACGAAGGCCGCCAGCGCCAGGGGTCCGCCGTGACGGCGCACGAAGATGGCGTTGCTTCGCCCGGTGTGGAAGGTCTTGAGCGGGGTGTAGGAACCCGCCGTCGACGCCGCCACCTTGTGCCAGATACGGCTCGCGGGCTCGTAGCGCAGCCGGTATCCGGCGCCCGAGGCTCGGCGACACCAGTCGGCGTCGTCGACGTTGATGAAGTACACCGGATCGAGGGGGCCGACCCGTTCCATGACGTCCCGCGGCACGAGCAGACAGCAGGTGGTCAGGTAGGACACGTCGCGGGCACGATTCCACGGCGGCCCGTCGGCCTCGCCGCGGCCGAACTCTTTGGTCACCGTTTCGCGCCACCGCAGGCGGCCGCCCGCGGCCCACAGCCGGTCCGCCGGATCGGCGTAGAAGATCATCGGCCCGGCGGCCCCGACGGCGGAATCGGAACAGGCCTCGAGCAGCGGTCCGAGAAAGCCCGGATCGACTTCGACGTCGGTATTGAGCAGCAGCAACCAACCGGTGGCGGGGTCGTCGAGGGCATGCCGGATCCCGACCTCGTTGCCTCCGGCGAAACCCAGGTTGGCGCCGGTCTCGAGGATCTCGAGCTCGGGCCGGCGAGCGCGGAGCCGCGCCACCGAGTCGTCGCTCGAGCCGTTGTCGACGACCAGGGGCCTGAGGTCCAGCCCCTCGACCCGATCGAGGGAGGCGAGGGTCTCGAGGGTATCCTCGGCGCCGTTCCAGTTGACCAGCACGACGGCGATACGAGCGGAAGGATCACGCATGGGGCTCGAGGGACTCCGAAAAGGGTGCATCGCCGGCACCGCAGAGCGGCCGGGCCTCGGGGGCACGGCCGGCGTGGACGGGTGGACCTGGAACGAATGGGCGTCGGACGCCCGCGGCCTGCCGCGGCCGCCGGCTCCACGAAAGCCGGAGTATAGCTCAGCGCCGAAGCGTTCCCAACCGCCGCCGTCGCATCGGTCCGACGGTGGCGGGCGTCACGCCGGGAGGCTGTCGTACAGGCCGCGAAGGCGCCGCTCGAGGCCGCTGACGGCACGGCTCTCGAGGACCAGGGCCCAAACTTGGAGCGCCAGCGCCAGCACGAAGGCCACACCGTGGAACCACCCGGGGATCATGTCGAGCATCGCCGCCGGCCCGAGGAGGAAGAGCCCCAGGAGCGAGATCACCGCCGCCGCCAGGGCGAAGGCGGTGGGCCTTCGTTCGCGCCAGCGCCAACCGTCGATGGACAGGCCGTCGAAGGCGCGCAGCCCGCGGCCGAGGCTCGACAGATAGAGGAAATTCCAGCAGTGGGCGAAGAAGAGAGCCAGAACGACCACGAGCGACAAGGCCAGATGCCGGCGAATCGCCTCGCGGCTGATCTCCATGCGGTATCCCTCGATACCGACCGCGACCAGCGCCAAGGTCGCCAGGATGCCGATGACCAGCAAGATCCGTCCGAACTGTCCGCGCATCACGCTGTCTCCTCCCCGACCGGATAGCTACCGAGGACCTGATCATGCCACAGCGCCGCCGACACTGCCGGGCGGTAGAGGCGGTCGAGACGCTCGCGTCCGGCGGCTCCTCGGCGGCGTGCTTCCGGCGGAGCGTCGAGGACCTGGCGGAGCGCCGCTCGGAGCACCTTCGTGTTCTCGGGCCGGACTACCCAACCGGTCTCGCCGTCGACCACCACCTCGGGGATGCCGCTCACGCGGCTGGCCACCACCGGCACGGCGGCCTCCATGGCCTCGAGGACCACCAGCGGCATGCCTTCGTAGATCGAGGGCACGACCAGCGCCGACGCCGAGGCGAGCAACGTCCGCACCTGCCCCGGGGTCGTGCGACCGAGAAAACGCACCCGCTCACCAAGGCCGAGACGCGCACTGCAGCTCTCGAGAGCCTCGCGATGCTCACCGTCACCAGCGATCAGCAGACGACCCGAGGCCAGGACATCGGTGGTACCGGCGAGGGCCTCGAGCAGTACCTCGACCCCCTTGCGGACGCGGAGGCGCCCGACGAAGAGGAGGTAGCCGGGCGGCTCCCCTACCAGTGCCGGACACGGTTCCGGCTGGACCGGAAGGCCGCCGGTGACGTTGGGCAGCACGGCCACCGGACCGACCCGGTAGTCCTTCTCGAGCTCGCGAGCGGTGACCTGGCTCGGCGCCAACACCTGGTCGGCGAGTCGCGCCGTGAGGCGGCCCAGCTGTACCTGGAGCGGCCCCTTGAACCAGCGGAACCGGCGTTCGACCTTACCCGGAAGACCGATGACGCGACCGCGGTCGGTGAGCGGCCGGGTAGCGCGCATCTCACGGACGTAGCTCACCTGGAGCAAGGCGATGAGCTTGGGCCGTGGACCGCCCCGAAACGCCAGCCAGGGACGCAGCAGGACCGTGATCAGGGCCGCGAAGGCACCGTCGCTCTCATGGACCTGGACCACGTCCGGCCGGAACTCGCGGAGTCGTCGCCATACCGCCGGCACGATGGCGAGGGGGAAGAGGACCTTCGGGCCGCGGGCGCCGGTGCGGTGCTCTCCGCCTCGCCCTCGCCGCCCCAGGACCTCTACCTCCAGACCGCGGTCACGGAGCCCCGCCGCTAGCTGGAGCACCTGCTCCCCCACCCCGGAGATGTCCGCGGGAGGCAGCGTGTTGGCGATCATCAGGATCCGGGTCACGAGCGCCTCGCCTCTCCCCGACGGGCGACTCGTTCGATCTCTCGTTCCAGGGCAGGAAGATCACCGGCCTCGATCCGTGGC
>JAGQSE010000688.1 GCA_020439725.1 Acidobacteriota bacterium | reverse complement strand
CGTGCTGGCCACCGGCGCCGGACGAGCGGAAGGTGTCGATGCGGAGGTCCTTGTCGAGGATCTCGATCTCGACGTCGTCATCGACCTCGGGGTAGACGTCGACCGAGGCGAACGAGGTGTGGCGGCGCTTGGCGGCGTCGAAGGGGCTGATGCGCACCAGCCGGTGAACGCCGTGGCCTTCCTTCAAATAGCCGTAGGCGTAGGGACCCCGCACCGCGATGGTGGCGCTCTTGATCCCCGCTTCTTCCCCGTCCTGGCGGTCGAGGAGCTCGACACTGTAGTCCTCTTGCTCTGCCCAGCGCAGATACATGCGGAGCAGCATCTCGGCCCAATCCTGCGACTCGGTGCCGCCGGCGCCGGAGTTCAAGGTGACGATGGCGTCCTTGTCGTCGTCGGGCCCCGAAAGCTTGAGCTGGAGCTCGAGCTTGGGCAGGTCTTTCTCGAGGCGGTCGACGAAGCGGTCGAGTTGCTCATCGGTCTCGCCCTCGGACAGAAGCTCGCGCCAGGTGGCCAGTTCTTCGGTGTCGGATCGCAGCCGCACGAGGGTGTCGCGCATGCGCTCGAGGGAGCGCCGCTCCTTGAGCATCCCGGCGCTCTTGTCGGGGTCGTCCCAGAACCCCGGCAGCTGCATCTGATGGTCTATTTCCGCCAGCTTCTCGTCCAGGCCGGCGTTTTCAAAGATACCCCCTGAGCCCGACCATGAGCTCGTCGAGGTCGTCCAGTCGCTTCTGGGTCTCGAAAGGAATCATCGCGTCTTTCTCCTTCGGGAGCGGACTATAACAAAGGCCGAAAGCAGCCAAGAGAGGACCGGAACGAGCCACGGAGCGCGCGAAAAGAGCGTCCGATCGCTGCGCCCGCGGACCTGGGTCGAGACCACTCCCACGGTGTCGACGGGCAGTCGATCGCGCACCGCGCCAGCGGGGGTGACCACCGCCGTGATGCCGGTGATCGCCGCACGCAGCATCGAGCGCCGGTTCTCCGCGGCGCGGAACCGGACCGCTCGAAACAGCTGCCAGCGCGCCGCCGAATCGCCGTACCAGGCGTCGTTGCTGATCGTCGCGAGCATCGTCGCCCCCGCCTGGACGGTCTCGGCGACCCGCGCCGGGAACGCCGCCTCGAAACAGATCGCCATGCCCAGCTTCTGCTCGCCCCAGGGGAGGAGGCCGACGCTCTCCCCCGGCGTGAACTCGCCGGCGTTCCGCGCCAGCTTGCCGACGAAGGGCAGGATGTCGCCGAGGGGCACGTCCTCGCCCCAGGGCACCAGCTCGCGCTTGTCATAACGGTAGTGCTCGCCCTCCGGCGTGACCAGGAACGCCGAGTTGAAGAGCCGGCCGTGGTCGTCGGTGAAGGCCGAGTTGAGGATCACCGGGCAACCCTGGGCCGCCAGGCGTTCGACGTCGGCGCGGAACTGGACGTGATTCGCCCCCGGCGTCTCGAGCTCGTAGGGCCAGGCGGCGCTCTCGGGCCAGACAAGCAGAGCGCCACGGCGGTCGCAGGCCTCCCGCGACAGGTCGAAGACCCGTTGATAGCTCTGGCGGATCTTCTGCCAGTCGGGGGTGATGGCGTTGGCGGTGTTGGGCTGGATCAGGCGCACCGGCTCGCCGCCGTCGGGCTCGTCCGCCGGTGCGGTCAAGACGCCGAACGCGAGCAGAAGGACGACCGGCAGCCCCATCGCCAGCGCCGGTCTCGCGGTGCGGGACTCGAGGCTCGCCGCCAGCCCGGTGTTGAAGGCCACGACGAGGAACGAGATCCCCCACGCACCGATCCACGCGGTCAGCGGCAACGCCCCGGGCATCGAGACCCAGACGTACCCGCCCAGGTTCCACGGAAAGCCGCCAAACAGCCAGCCGCCGAGCCACTCGAGGGCCGTCCACAACGCCGGCACCGCCAACAGCGTCCACCCCACCGGCCGCCGCAACCAGCGCGCCGCAAAGAGCCCGAAGAGACCCTGATAGAGAGACAGGAAGCCCGCGAGACCGAAAAGCAGAACCCACGACAATCCGGTCGGAAGCCCGCCGTAGGTGCGCAGCGTGTAGACGATCCACGGAATCCCGGTCAGCCACCCGGCGACACCATGGACCCAGGCGAGGAGGAACGCGAACCGCCGGCTCTTGCTGTGCGCCAGCGCCACCAAGAGCGGCACGAGCGCGACGGCGCCAAGCCACGGCAACGGCTGCCGCCCAAAGCACAATCCCCACATGACACCGCCGGCGGCGGCGAGAAGAGGCCACAGGAGCTGGGTCATGACAGCGGCGAGGCGGGGGCGTCAGGAAGCCCCGTGAGAATGCTCAGGGCGTGATCCAGGTATCGAGGCGCTGACTCGAGCGGACCTTCTGGGCGACCTGTTCCGCGGACGCGCGATCCGCAAAGGGTCCGACGCGCACGCGATACATGGTCTGGTTGTCGACCTCGACCGGCGACAGGAACGCGGCGAAGCCACCGCCCTTGAGCCGCTCGAGGACCTTGTTGGCCTGCGCCTCGTCGCGCGACGAGAAGACCTGGATGTAGAGCTCCTCGCCCTCGCTCGGCGGCCGCCGGACGGTGGTCCGCGGCAACGCCGGGTTGGTCTGCGCCGCGGGCTCCTCGGGCACGGTCCGTGCCGGTGGTGGAGGTGGCGGGGTCGCCGGCTTGCGGGCCGGAGGCACGTCCTCGTCCTCGGCACCGTCGTCGTCCCCCAACACGTCCTCGGCCAGCGTGCTCGGCTTCGCGGGCTCGGCCTTGGCGGGAGGAGGCGGCGGGGGCGTAGCCGGTTCCGCGGCAGTCTCCGGAGCCGGTCGCGTCTGGACCTCGCGCACCTCCGGCTCGGCAGCCTCGCCGGAACCGTCCTCGGTGTCGGAGAAGAACTTGAACTCGGGCAGCTCCTCCCCTCCATCCGCTGTCTGCGCGACAGCGGTCGAAGGCGGAGGCGCCGCACTCGCCTGTCCATCCCCGCGACCCACCCACAGGCCGGCGAAGAAGGAGGTCAGCATGCACACCAGGAGGATCGTGAAGGCGATCAGCACCTGGCGATTGGTCAAGGCGATTTCGTAGTAGCTAGGTTCCTCGGCGTCACTCACAGATGTCTTCCTCGTCGCTACTCCCCCGGCACTAGCGACCCTACGGCAGGTCGCAAAGCCCCAGATTCAGCTGAGTATAGTGCGGTCGAGGGGTGGGGACCAAGGTGGGCGGGGGCGATGGGAGTGGCTGCGCGAAGGCTGGAGGACGGCTCGCGAGAGGCGACCGAGAGGAAAGCGAGATGGTCACCCCTGGCGCGAGAAGAAGGTCTGGACTCATAGCCCTAGGTCGGTCGGCTCAGCGTACTTCCACGCGCCACAGCACCTCAAGACGCTGGTAGGTAGGGTCGCAGCCATCCTCCCTGCTTGATCTGGTACCGGACGGGTTGGCCGTCTGCCCCACCACGCTCGAGCATGAGGGGATACGGAACTTGCACAACCCTCACATCTCACTGTAGTCCATCGGCTCAGTCTTCTCGTCTCTTTAGCCGGACCAAGCGGATAATGATAAGTATCAGCACACTCAATATCACGAAGTTGCCAATTCCCCAGACAAGAACGTTGATCCTCGCGCGATCAAGCGGAAAGCCAGGTGTCGCACTCAACCATGCCGCTTGCAGCACTCCTGCCGCACAATAAAGAAAGGCCACAAGCAGAAGCAGTGCAGTTGCCAAGAGGGCGCGCGGCGAGGTCTTCATGACAACGGACTCTGTCTATATCCTGGGCGCCCAGGATTGAACGGAGGCTTCCTAGTGCTGCAGCTAGAAACCACATCGTCTTCGAAGCGCCAGCAGTCGTTTGCAGCTGGGACCCAAGGACCAGTTGACCGACCAGGCTGGATGAGCTTGTTAACGCACTCCTGGTCAAGGCCCTGCACTTCCATACACTTGACGTCCGGTCCTGATTGAAGGCTGTGATCGACGACTGCTGTTGGAATTCCCGGGCAGTCGCTCTGTCCTTGACTGGGAACCTCACCATTTGCTCGACCCATGCCACCAGAGCGAGTGTCAGTCTTGATCCACTTGTGAGGGAGCCCCAAAGCGCCGACGACCGGAAGATCAGCGGGGCGCGCGCATACTTCCACCTTCAAGCCACGGGAATCGAAACGACCTAGCGGATCGTTGTCAGCGTAGACGTATAGTCGGTTTGGAGGAAGACCGCCGAACTTAAAGCGCTGACAGGAGTTCAGCCCGATCGGGTCTGGTCGGGAGAACCTCCCTTCAAATGAGCCAAACCACCGGTAGCCATTGCTCGAAATCCCTGCCCCTGCCCCCGCCCTCAGCCCATCCACCCACTGCCCCGGGAAGCGCAGATCCACTCCCGCCAGGCTCGCACCGCTGTAGTCCGCCCCGAAAGGCTCGAACCCACCCTGCCACAAGGAAATGCCCGCGGCATCGGTCGCCACCACGGGCGTTCCAAGGTGGTCGGTCGTCAGCCACGTCGGCGTGGCGATGCCGGCGGCGTCGATGTCTAGCTGGGCGACGGAGCAGCCGGCGAGGTAGAGGTAGAAGCGGGTCGACTCGTGGGCGGCTAGAGGGTGGCGGGTGACGGTGTGGAGCACGCCTTCGGAGCTGTAGACGACTTCGATCTGATCTCCGAGCGGGCAGCGGGCGGTGCCGGCGTTGATGTCGCTGCCTTCGGACAGTGTCCAGCAGCGGCCGTCACCGGTTTCGAAGCCGTCGCTGAAGAGGTTCGAGTACGAGCTCTCCTCCGCCCAACGCAGGAAGCTCCGGCCGCCGCAGAGGAAGTCCGACCGGGCATCCCCGGCGGGGCGCTCGAGGCGGGTCAGGCGGCCGGCGTCGTCGGACGTGAAGGTCACCGGGTTGCCAGGATTCTCCACATGCTCGAGGAGCCCAGCCGGTCCGCAGGTGTAGCTGCGGGCGCCTCCCAACTGGGGCGTCTCGCTTTCGAGCAGCGCTGTATGGCCCGTGCCGGCGTTGGGGGCGTAGGCGTAGGTGTCCATAACACCGTCGCGGGCCTCGGTCAGACGGTTGCCGATCTTGTCGTAGGTCCAGATCAGGTGGCCCCAGGGCCCCATCCCGTCCTTGAGGAAGTACTGGTAGTCCTGGTAGGCGTAGGTCTTGTCGTTGGCCGGGGTCAGCGCATCGTCGATCGTCAGGATGTTGCCGACGTTGTCGGTGCCGTAGGCCCACTGCAGCACCGGCGCCCCGCTCAGCGGGGTCGTCGGCGCGACGCTGATCGCACCGGGGAAGTAGCGGTTGGTGGTTGGCCGGGTTTCGGTCAGACCGTTGCCCAGATCGAGATGGTTGAGGGGGCCCGACGGTTCGTAGGTCGCCCCGGAGGCGATCGGAAGATCCGGTTCGCCCGGGCGCTGGACCCTCAGGCTGGTGGGACGGTCCCCGTAGGCGAAGGTCGACACCGCCGTCACACTGAGTTCCACAATGCCCCTGGTGCGGGAGCCATCAAAACGCTTTGTGACATACTAGTACCAAACAACCAGGGGGCGAAAAAAGTCTCTTGACATGCTCATGGCCTCGCAGCGGCTTCTCTTGGAAGGCCGAATGGTTTGCAACCTTTGCGGCAGGCTTGGGTAGCCGCTGATGAGGAATCGCCGGTAGGAGGAATCCGTCATCGATTACTCCGAATTCGCAGATTCTCTCAAGTCTTGCGGCGAGACGGTCTTTGCGCCGGGTGCGGGCTGGTCCCCAGTCCAGAGGAGGTACCCAAGGAATATAGAGGCAATAACGACGAAGATGGCTAGGGCCCACAGTAGACGAACCCTCGGACGTAGTCGCCAGAGCATGAGAAAGACTAGGATAGCCAATGCCGCGGACGTGGCCAGTATAAGGATCACTGGCGCGTCCCGTTGCAGCAGTCAGCCTTTACCCCAGGATCTTTTTGAAGGCGGCGATACTCTCGCCGTACGTCATCAGCCCAGTCCTGGCAGTTATACTTCTGCCGGCCCGGCTTCCCAAGCAAGCAGTAGGGTCTTGGCGTGCCAACATTCGCTGCCGCTTTCCTCATGATGCAGTCGTCGTACCTTTGTGACCTGCAACGATAACCGTTGGGATCTGGCTCTTCCTTCAGGGATCCATCTCCGAAGAAGCCGACATTCGATGGGCTCTTTCCATCCTCAAAGAATAGCTGTTCGTGGCTAATTTCTGTATTCTTCAAGTCATCCGAGAACCCCGGGTTGCAGGAAGCTGGGCCAAGCCATGGCCAATTCTTGAGGGGCCGCTTGGCGAAGTAGGCCAATCCTGTTGGATCGATGAGAGTCACAGGCCTCGATCCGGCGTATGCAAACAAGTTGGTTCCTCCTTTCAGCCCGGCGGGGTCCGGATGTGAGTACCTTGCGGCTTCAGGCTGGTACCAGCGAAACACGTTTTGCACCACCCTCGCTCCTGCACCCGCCCCCTCCCAAACCCCATCCACCCACTGCCCC
>JAGQSE010000687.1:838-1930 GCA_020439725.1 Acidobacteriota bacterium | reverse complement strand
GGCTCGCCGAAAAACACCCCGATCGATACCAACCCGATCTCGCCCTAAGCCTCAACAACCTCTCGGTCCACCTCAGCGACGCCGGCGATCGCGACGGAGCCCTCGCGGCGATCCAGCAGGCGGTGGACATCCGGCGACGGCTCGCCGAAAAACACCCCGATCGCTACCAACCCGACCTCGCCCTAAGCCTCAACAACCTCTCGAACCGGCTCAGCGACGCCGGCGATCGCGAGGGTGCTCGCGCAGCGTTGGTCGAGGCGATGGACCTTCTCCAGCCCTACGCGGAGCGTTACCCGGGAAGCCCGGCCGGGGCCTGGTTTGAGACGATGAAAGGGAACCTGAAGCGGCTGGAAGACGACGGCGACGAGGCGAACGCTCCCGAAGCCTCGGCGTAGGGGCGGGTTTCAAACCCGCCCGGCCCCCGATCCCGCACCGCCGGTGCGCTCGTCTGCGGCCACCCTGGCTAGTGCCAAGACCCTTCCGAAGAGGTCTGAACCAGTCGGAGGGCGAGGGTCCCGTGCCGCACCAGGGAGGGTTTGAAACCCTCCCCTACCAGACCGAGACGGGGGCAAGGGCTTGCAGGTGACACCAGGGAGGGTTTGAAACCCTCCCCTACCAGACCGAGACGGGTAACGCCCCCCCAACCTTGGCCTACCCACCCCTCTCGACATACGCTCTAGCCGACGATGACCTGATTCCCGGCTAGGCGCTCCCGCGCGGGCCGGGTGACTTCGAGGAGAGCCATGTCGCAACGCTTCAACGTCCTCGCGATGGTGTTGGCCGGGGGGGAAGGGCGGCGGTTGTTGCCGCTGACGGAGGAACGGGCCAAGCCGGCGGTGCCGTTCGGGGCCAAGTACCGGCTGATCGACATCGTGCTCTCGAGCATGGTCAACTCGGGGCTGCGCAAGATCGTCGTCCTGACCCAATACCTGAGCCACAGCCTCGACCGGCACCTGGCGCAGACCTGGCGGCTGTCGCCGCTGCTGGGCAACTACGTGGTCACCGTGCCGGCGCAGATGCGGACGGGCCGGCGGTGGTTCGCGGGGTCGGCGGATGCGATCTTCCAGAACTTGAACGTCCTGACCGACGAGC
>JAGQSE010000687.1:0-769 GCA_020439725.1 Acidobacteriota bacterium | reverse complement strand
AGAGCGGTGCTGGGGTCACGGTGGCGGGAATCCCGGTGCCCATCGGTGAGGCGTCGGCGTTCGGGGTGATCGGCGCCGGGGCGGACGGCAAGATCCACTCCTTCGTCGAAAAGCCCGAGAACCCACCGGCGATGCCCGATGATCCGGAGAAGGCGCTGGCGTCGATGGGCAACTACGTCTTCAACGCCGACGTCCTGCGCCGCGCGGTGATCGAGGACAACGCGGACGAGGACTCGCAGAACGACATGGGGCGGAACATCATCCCCAAGCTGGTCGACGAGGGCATCGCCTGGGTCTACGACTTTGCCAAGAACCACATCCCTGGGCAAAGCGAGCGCGAGCGCGGCTACTGGCGCGACGTCGGGACCCTCGACGCGTACTACGACGCCTCGATGGACCTGATTGAGGTCTCCCCCACCTTCGATCTCTACAACCGCCAGTGGCCGATCCTGTCGTGGCAATACCCGGATCCGCCGGCCAAGTTCGTCCACGAGCAGGGCGCCCGCGCCGGTCGCGCCTTCAATTCGCTGGTGGGAGGAGGCGTGGTGATCTCCGGTGGTACCGTGCGGCGCTCGATCCTGTCGCCGCGGGTGCGGGTCAATTCCTTCGCCGAGGTCGAGGAGAGCGTGCTCTTCGACAACGTGGACGTCGGCCGCGGCGCGGTGATCCACCGGGCGGTGATCGACAAGAACGTGCGCATCCCGCCCAACTTCCAGATCGGCGTCGATCCCGCCGCGGACCGCGAGCGCTTCACGATCTCGGACAACGG
>JAGQSE010000038.1:13178-18025 GCA_020439725.1 Acidobacteriota bacterium | reverse complement strand
CCAGCAGCTGGTCAAGAACCTCTTCCTGACCCACGAGCGGACGTTCTCGCGCAAGGCCCAGGAGGCGATCCTGGCGGTGCTCGTCGAGCTGCGTTTCGACAAGCCGACGATCCTCCAGGGCTATCTCAACGAGATCTATCTGGGTCGCGGCGACGGCGCCAACCTGATCGGGGTCGGAGCGGCGGCCCATGCCTATTTCGACAAGGACGTGTCGGAGCTCGATCTGGCGGAGGCGGCGACGTTGGCAGGCATGATCCGGGCGCCGGCCAACTACAGCCCGCTGGCGCACCCCGACGCGTCCCTGGCACGGCGCGACCTGGTCCTCGACCGGCTCGTCGCCCTCGGCTGGGCGACGGAGGAGCAGGTGAAGGCCGCCAAGGCGGAGCCCTTGGGGGCGGTCAAGGGAGGCCGGCCGACGCGGCTGGCACCCTATTTCGCCAGCCTGGTGGAGGAAGAGGTGGCGCGCCGCTTCGGCGTCGAGGACCTGTCGGAGACCGGCTACGTCATCCTCTCGACCCTCGACCTCGGCGAGCAACAATCGGCGGAAGAGTCCGTGGCCTGGGGGCTCGAGTCGCTCGAAAAGGGCTGGGAGAAGAATCACAAGGGCGACGATCCGCTGCAAGCGGCGCTGGTGTCGATCGACGTCGAGGACGGCGGGATCCGCGCCTATGTCGGCGGGCGGGACTTCACCACCAGCCAGTTCGATCGTGCCTCGCAGGCCAGGCGGCAGGCGGGCAGCGCCTTCAAACCGGTGGTCTATGCCGCTGCCTTCGAGACCGGTGAGGCAGCGCCGTCGACGCTGGTCGACGACTCACCGCTCACCGTTACGCTGGCGGGCCGGCGTTGGGAACCGCGCAACAGCGACGGCACCTTCGACGGCCTGATGAGCGTGCGCACCGCGGTGGAACGCAGTCGCAACGTGCCGACGGTGCGCGTCGCGCTCCGGGTGGGATTGAAGCGTATCGTCGAGATGGCGCGGGGCATGGGCGTTTCGGCGCGGCTCGAGCCGTTGCCATCGCTGGCTCTCGGCGCCTTCGAGGTGACACCCCTCGAGATGACCTCGGTCTACGGCACCTTGGCGGCCGGGGGCCGACGACCGCAGATCCATGGCGTCGAGGCGGTGTTCGACGCCGCCGGTGTGGCGCTTCCCGGGCAGCCGCTGCCCGAACGGGAGCAGATCCTGAGCCCGCAATCGGCCTATCTGCTGACCTCGGTGCTGCAGGGGGTGTTCGAGCGCGGCACCGCGCAACGGGCGCGTCAGGACGGTTTCCGAGACCCCTTGGCCGGCAAGACGGGAACCACCAACGATCGCCGCGACAGCTGGTTCGGCGGCTATTCGCGGGACACCGCGACGGTGGTCTGGGTGGGCTACGACGACAACTCGCCGACCCACCTTTCGGGAACGCGGGCGGCGCTGCCGATCTGGGCTCGGTTCGAGCAGAAGGTGCGGCCGCCGGGGGGCTATGGAACGTTCCAGCTACCGCCGGGGATCTCGACCGCGGTAATCGATCCGGAGAGCGGCGAGCTGGCCACCGACGAGTGCCCCGAGGTCATCACCGAGGTTTTCCTCACCGGTCACGAGCCCACCGAGGTGTGCTACCTCCACTCGGACTACGGTGACCGCTGGCGTCAGCGGCGCGAGGCGGGTGACGACGACCGGCGGCAGCACCCCTTCCGGCGTTGGCTCGAACGCGTCTTCCGCGGCCGGCGCCAGGCGCCCGAGGTGTACTGAGCCCGCGGCGGGCCACCGTCCTCGGCCGTCCCCGTCGGGGCAGATGCCTCGGTGCGATCCGATCCCCGGAGAACCAAAGAAGCCCGCCAAGGCCCCCGGTCGTGCCGAGGAGCTGGGCGGGCTTCGATGCGATCCGCGAAGCGGTGCGGGGCTTACCAGCCGCCGCGCCGGGGCTCGCGGGGACGGGCCTCGTTGACCGTCAGCTGACGGCCGCCGACTTCCTTCTGGTGGAGCGCCGAAATGGCCTCGTCGCCACCGTTGGTCATCTCGACGAAACCAAAACCGCGCGGGCGGCCGGTTTCGCGATCCGAGATCAGGTTGACCGACTCGACCGCACCGTACTCACCGAAGACTTCGCGAAGCTCGTCCTCGGTCATGCTGTACGGCAAGTTTCCGACGTAAATCCTCTTTGACATTCTTTCCTACTCCGTACCCGTCCCCTGCAGAATCGAGCGAAACGTTTGGCAACTTCTACCCGGCCCACGAGGGGCCAGGTTCTTCCTGAAGCTCCGGCAATGCCTGGTGGAAACGGGATGGTCTGCTAAGGGCTCGGGAAGGGACAGAGTCGAAACAGGCAGGGACAGGTTCGATCAGATGCCACTTCTGGAGGGGTTCTAGCTCACCGATTCGGGGGCGGTTGCCGAAGTTTGAGGAAAAGAATAACAGAGTACCTGTCGCCATGCAAGTACTTCCTGAAGAATAGGTGGATCCCTCGAGGACGAGAGTCGACAGCGGGGAGGAACGAGGATCCCTCGCGGTAGACTCTCCGATTACTTCCACGGCCGGATGTGTCGTCTTCGGCCGAACGAACCTACTTTGCCGCCAGCGCGGCGGCTCGTCGAGGCATCGTGGGTACTCAGCGATCGATCGAAAAGAAGGCGAAGAAGTACGTCGAGGTGGCGGGTGGCGGTCGCGCCATCGAGGTCATCGGCGCTCGCACCCACAATCTCAAGGGGGTGAGCTGCCGCATTCCCCACGGCGCGGTGACGGTGGTGACGGGGCCGTCCGGGGCGGGGAAGTCGTCCCTCGCCTTCAACACGGTCTTCGCCGAGGGGCAGCGCCGTTTCGTCGAGTCGATGTCGACCTATGCCCGGCAGTTCCTCGAACAGATGGAGCGGCCGCCGGTCGAGTCGGTGGACAACGTGCTGCCGCCGGTGGCCCTCGAGGCCTCGAACAGCATCAAGAACGCCCGCTCGACGGTCGGGACCATCACCGAGACCCATGACGTCCTGCGGCTGCTCTTCACCCACCTGGGCGAGGTCCTGTGTCCTCGCGGTCACGGTCCGGCACGGCGGACGACCCGCGACGAGGCGGCGGCGCGGCTGGCGGGCGGCGAAGCGGGAGAGCGCTTCGTCCTGGTGGCGCGAGTCCGGCGACCGAAGCGGCAGGCCAAGGAAGCCCTCGCCGAGCTGATCCGCCAGGGCTTCGGCCGGCGTCTCGACGGCGACGAGGTGGCCCGCCTCGAGCCCGGGGCGGCCTGGCCGAAGACCCTCGACCCACTGCCGCTGGTCCTCGGTCGCTTCAAGGCCCAGGGCGGCGATGCGGGGATGCAGCTCACCGCCGCCGTCGAGGAAGCCTACCGCCTGGGCGACGGCCGGCTCGAGGCGCGCGGCGACGGCGGCGAGGTGCGCTTTTTCGCTCGGGGCCTGGTGTGCACCACTTGTGGCGAGGCCTTCCGGGAGCCGACGCCGCCGCTGTTCTCGTTCAATTCACCCCTCGGTGCTTGTCCCGAGTGTCAGGGTTTCGGCCGGGTGGTGGGGATCGACCGCGAGCGTGTCATTCCCGATCCGAAGAAGAGCCTCGCCGAACACCCCATCGCGCCGTGGAACACGCCGGCCTACGAAGAGCACTACGACGACCTGCTCAAGGCGGCGAGACAGCAGGGCATCGACACCGGCGTCGCCTGGGAGGACCTGTCCGAGGACGAGCGTCGCTGGGTGTGGAGCGGCCGCGGCTCCTTCGTGAACCTCGACCGCTTCTTCCGCTGGCTCGAGCGCCGTAGCTACCGTGTCCACGTGCGCGTGCTGCTGGCCCGCTACCGCGCCTACAACCCGTGCCCGGCCTGTGGCGGCACCCGGCTCCAGCCGGAAGCGCTGGCGGTGGTGGTCGAGGGCAAGACGCTGCCCGAGCTGTCGCGGATGAGCGTCGAGGCGCTCCGCGGCTGGCTCGGCGAGCGTGCCTGGACGACGCGCCAGCGGGAGGTCGCCGGGCACCTGCTCGAAACCCTCACCGAGCGCGTCGAGGTGCTCCATCGCGTCGGTCTCGACTACCTCACCCTCGATCGCCAGGCGCGCACCCTGTCGGGTGGGGAGACCCAGCGTATCCACCTGGCGGCGTCGCTCGGCTCGGGGCTGACCAGCACTCTCTACGTCCTCGACGAGCCGACCATCGGTCTCCACTCCTCGGACAGCGAGCGTCTTCTCGACCTGCTGCACGACCTGGCGGCGCGTGGCAACACGGTGCTGGTGGTCGAGCACGACCGCACCCTGATCCTCGGCGCCGACCACGTCATCGATCTCGGGCCGGCGGCGGGAGAGCACGGCGGCGAGGTCATGGCCGAGGGCACCCCGGAGGAGATCCTGGCCAGCGAGCGCTCGGTGACCGGCCGCTACCTGCGCCAGCGAGCTCCGACGTCGGCGCGTGAGCACCTGGCGCGGTTCCGGCGCGAGCGGGGCAAGGGGGCGGTGGCGGAATCGGTCGAGCAGCGGCCGCGGCTCGAGATCCGCGGCGCCCGCGAGCACAACCTCAAGGATTTCGACGTCGAGCTGCCGCTGGCCTCGCTGGTCGCGGTCACCGGCGTCTCGGGCTCGGGCAAGTCGACGCTGGTCGAGAACGTCCTCTATGGCACCTATCAACGCTCCCGCGGGGTGGTCGACGTCGAGCCGGGAGAGTGCGAGGAGCTCGCAGGGCTCGACGGCCTGGCGGACGTGACGCTGGTCGACCAGCGGCCCCTGGGGCGCTCGAGCCGGTCGAATCCGGTGACCTACGTCAAGGCCTACGACGAGATCCGCAAGCTCTTCGCCTCGTTGCCGGCGGCCAAGGCGCGGGGGATCGGCGCCGGGCACTTCTCCTTCAATCTCGACCGCGGCCGCTGCCCCGAATGTCAGGGCACCGG